>JARFQM010000411.1 GCA_029287755.1 Desulfofustis sp.
GTCGCAGTGGCGACTGAGTTGGACATCAGCTTCGACTATGTCTTCAGGCTGAATGAAGCGGCCGAGATCGCCGAATTCATCCACAAGCGATTTATTGACAACGACAAGAGAAGGCCGGATAAAACGGCCCTGCTGGTCAACGGCAGGAAGATTGTCCTGAAAAGATTTATCCAGGATTCTCTGGCCGGAGTGGTGGCAGGCTACGTCGAAAGCCTGAAGCTCAGAGAGGAAGTGCAGGAGATCGAACTGAGAATCAAGCTCTGAGCTGGCGCCCATCGGTCATTTCCGCCTGGACGCAAGCTCGATCGTTATCCTCTGGCTCAGCCCATCGGATCGTCGCCCGAGCCTGCGCTGCCCGCAGCCGCTGCCTGCTCCTCTTCCTCAATGGTCCGCAAGGCCGCCGCCCCGGCTGCCTGCTTCTTCACTTCCGGATCTTTCTTCTCACCTTCTCCCTCACCTAAATCGGCAACATCGACAATAACCTTGCGGTGGGCGTAGTGGATGCCCTGCTCGTTGAGGGCCTCGGTGATGAGGCGGTAGGCTTCCCGGCGGATGACGAAATGGGTGCCCGGCTGGGCCGTGAACTTGACCCTGATAGTCATCACCGAATTGGCGATCTCCCGCACTCCCTGAGATTTGACCGGACGAATGAAGTCCTTGCCGTACTCTTCATTCTCCAGCATTTTCTGACCGACCTTCTTGATTACCTTGCGGATTTTGTCGATCGGCGCATCGTAGGGGAAATCGAGGTTGAATTTGACCACGATGCCGCCCCGCATGAAGTTGGTGATCGCCCCAAGTTCACTGTGCGGGATGATCTGCAGCATGCCCCGATGATGCCTGAGCATGACGTTGCGCAGTGTGATGGTCTCAACCGTGCCTGACACGGAGCCGGCGTTCAGATACTCCCCGACCCTGAAGGCGTCGTCGAGCAGGTAGAAGAATCCGGAGAATATGTCCGCCACCAGTTTCTGGGCTCCGAAGCCGATGGCCAGGCCGATCACACCGGCACCGGCCAGCAGGGGGCCGATATTGACCCCCAGGGAGGAGAGCAGGGTCATGGTAACCATGACCAGCAGTATTGAACCGACGAACTTTCTGAGCATCGGCAGCAGGGTGTAGGCTCTGCCGCGCGTGGCCGCGCCCCCCCATTCGTCATCGCTTTCTTCGTCTTCTTGCACCTCCGGAATAGATTCTTGAATCTTTCTTTCAATCCAGGAATTGATGAACTGCCAGAATACCAGGGCCACGGTCACAATCACGATGGAGTCGAGCATGAAAGACGCCAGTTCGGAGAAGAACGGAATTCTGATATGCCAGAGATTGGCCACCCAGACCACAAAGGCGCCGATAAGGACCACGCGGGCCAGACCTTTGACCTTCAGATAGAGTGTTTTGCCCTTCTGCCGCTGAATCAGTATCTCCTCGCCTGGTTCGCCCTGGTCGTCATGGTCGTCCTGGTGGATGCGCAGGGTGCTCATGGCATATCTCACAACCCACTGGACGAGCTGGTCGGCCACCATCCAGATGGGCACCACGAAGAAGCTCAGGATAAAGGCGCCGCTCTCCTTAACCTCCGGGTCAGCCAGAGCGTTGAGAAGCATCAGCCAGAGAATCGCCAGGTAGAGGAGGGCCAGGATATGCCAGACTTTGGCGAACTGTTTTTTCCCCCAGGACGGGATCTGGTCATCCACGGTACCGGCAGCAATGATATTGTCCTGCACCGGTTTTCGATATTTCAGCACTCCTGCTCCGGTGGCGAGGATGAGCAGGGTGGCGACGAGTAACTGCAGCAAACGAACCGTTTCCAATTCCGCCCCGAGGCGTCTGGCGACGACGGCGAACATCAAGGCGGCAATGATATAGCCATTGGTCCAGACCAGAAGCCGGTGGCTTAGAAGGGCGGTCCGGTCATGCAGGGGAACGATTCGGAACTGTTCGTTGGAGGGAGAAAAGATGAGTTTGGAGAGAATCTGAATCAAGCGGATGCAGGTAACGGCAATCAGGACTGCCATGAAGACCAGCTGGACCCATGGCGAGTCAACCCAGAAAACCAGGGTAAAGGCGAAATAGGCGCCAAAGAAAAAGAAAATGAGGCCAATGCAATCGGGCAGGACCTGGGCGATGGAGCCGGTGAATTTCTCCCAATTGTCGCCTCCCGTCATATCCGGCGTCGGTATATTGATAAAGTATTGGGCCAGAAAAACCCTTCCGAAAAGAGTTTCAATCAAGAAGCCGGCACCTATAAAACAGATAATCCAGAAACTGTTTAACATCGCGCCCCGCGATGTGCCGAACGGTCAGAGTTTAATGAATACCCTGTATAAATCGGGCCCCATGGTGGGAAAGGAGTCGAACAGTGTTCTGACTTCATTAGTATTTTCATCATGGCCTCTGGTCATGATGGAGAGCAGCCTGGACAGAAAGAACGCCGGCCCCTTCATTGTCTTGGGGTCACCCTCTTCATCGTCGATATCTTTCTTGAGCTCTTCAATGAGGAGCCCGCGCACCTGTTCGTCGCTGAGCCCGGCCAGCATCTTGTCGATGTCGGCTTGAGATTGTTCAGATTCGACTGCGTGGACTGCATGTGGTAGTGCGGTGAAGGCCAGTAGCAGCCCTGCGGTCAGAAGCGCCAGGAAGAAAACCCCGGGCAGCGGTCGCGTCGTTCTATTCATGAAATCCTCCGCACTGGTTAGACCTCACAGGCGTACTCGTCAGATACGGCTTTCCAGGTAGGGTGAGAGCACCTCCGGCACCCCGATCGAACCGTCCTCTTTCTGATAGTTTTCCACTATGGCCAGCAGCGTCCGGCCGACTGCCAGACCGGAGCCGTTGAGGGTATGGACCAGCTGGCTCTTCTTTTCCCCGGTCGGCCGGTATCTGATCGCTCCGCGCCGGGCCTGAAAGTCCAGGAAGTTGGAACAGGAAGATATTTCCCGGTAGGCCTGCTGGCCCGGCAGCCAGACTTCGATATCGTAGGTCTTGGTGGCGGAAAAGCCCAGGTCGCCGGAACAGAGTGTCACCACCCGGTAGTGAAGGCCGAGCAGCTGCAGTATCTTTTCGGCGTCTGCCAGCAGGGACTCGAGCTCGTCAAAGGAGGTCTCGGGGGTGGTGAATTTCACCAGCTCCACCTTGTTGAACTGGTGCTGACGGATGAGTCCGCGGGTGTCCCGGCCGTAGGAACCGGCCTCGGAACGGAAACAGGGGGTGAAGGCCGTGTACTTGAGCGGCAGTTCCTGCTGGTCGATGGTTTCTTCCCGGTGAATATTGGTAAGAGGCACCTCGGCGGTGGGTATGAGGTAAAGATCCCAGTCTTTGATCTTGAACAGATCTTCCTCGAATTTGGGAAGCTGCCCGGTGGCCGTCATGGTCGGGGTGTTGACCAGAAAAGGCGGCAGGATTTCCCGGTAGCCGTGCTGAGTGGTCTGCACGTCCAGCATGAAATTTATCAGGGCCCGCTCGAGCCTGGCCCCGAAGCCGGACAACAGGGCAAACCTGGCCCCGGAAATCTTGGCCGCCCGTTCAAAATCAAGAAAACCCTCCGCAACGCCGATTTCCCAGTGGGGTTTGGGGGTGAAGGAAAAGTCTGGTTTCTCTCCCCAGCGTTTTATTTCGACGTTATCCTCGTCGTCGTTTCCCTCGGGCACAGAGTCATCGCAGAGGTTAGGCACGGACATGACGATGTCGTCGAGTTCGTGGTGGACACCAGCCAATTCCTCGTCCAGTTCTTTGATCCTGAAGCCGACCTGCTTCATCTCCTCGATAAGCGGCGCTGCGCCCGCTTCGTCTTTATTCTTTTTGAACACGGCTATTTCCCTGGAGACAGTGTTGCGCCTGTTCTTCAGAGATTCAACTTCACCCAGAATGGCCAGCCGCCGTTTGTCCACTTCCATGAAGCGGTCGAGCATGTCGGTATCCATGCCCCGTGTGGCTGTTTTGGTTTTCACCAGTTCAATATTTTCGCGTATGAATCGTAATTCCAGCATGGTTTCCTGTGTGTTGAAATTTGCCTGGTATGTAGCCTGAATTTCACTGTTTATCATGGCTATCGGGGGAACGCAACATCTATCAAATTGCTTTTCGCCGGTGCATCTGATATTTTCTCGGGACCTGCCGTCAGTGGGCGGGTGGTCAAAAGAGGCAGCGAAATACTAAGAAACTCTGATCTGGTAGACGATGATCGAATCCAGACCGGGCCTGGTCGTTTTCATCAATGAATTGAGGCGGTCCATTAGGGCCCTGTTCATAGCCATCGTGGTGGTCACCGGCGTGGTCTTTTTTCTGACCCCGCAGCTCCTCGAACTGGTGCAGGCTCACCTGGCCGAAAAACTTTACTTTTTTTCCGTTGCCGGCCCCTTCCTGGCCCATGTCAAGCTGGCCCTGTTCGGTGCCCTGTATGGACTCATGCCCTGGATAGTGACCGTCATCCTGCGGGCGGTGGGCAAGCCGTTTCAGGTCACCAGGCGGCAGCTGGTGCTGTTCAGTCTCTTCACCTGCCTGCTCTTTTATTTCGGGACCATATTCTGCTATTTCGTGACCTTGCCGTTCGGCATCAACTTTCTGCTCGGGTTCGGCTCGGAGGAACTCAAACCGGTTATTTCGGTGGGCCGGTTCGGAAATTTCGTCACCGTCTTCATTCTCGCCTTCGGCGTCATCTTCCAACTGCCGATTCTGATGGTCTTCGCCGCCAAGATCGGGGTGGTGAGCCGCAGCTTCTTCGCCAGGCACCGCAAGTATGCAATGCTGCTGATCGCCATCGTGGCCGCACTCCTGACCCCCACACCCGATGTCGTCAACATGCTGCTGATGGGGGGGCCGCTTTATATTCTTTACGAGGCGGGGATCGTGATTCTATGGATTATGCGTATTCCCTGAGAGGGGGATTCAGCCCATTTCTCTGAGCTCAAAGCCGTATCTGCGCAGCAGTGCCGCGGTAACCCCGTTTTTCCTGACTCCGCAGGAAGGACTGCGGGCCTTGAGATAAACCTCTGTGACCTGCTGCCGGCGGGCAATATCGAGCACCATTTCAGCCCCGCGCACGAACGCTTCGGTCACCTCACGGCCGTCATCGCAGAGTACCCGGGCCCGGCCGTCCAGCACGTCGTCACCGTCGCCGCCAATGATGTCGGCTGGGGGACGCGGCGTGGGCAAGCCGCCGAGCTGCTCCGGGCAGACCGGTATCCAGGAGCAGCCCTGGAGTGCTTTTTTGCAGTCGGGGTGGTCTACTATTCGCTTATCGTATCTGGTTTGCAGGCCGGCCAGACAGGCGCTGACCAGGATCACTTTTTTTTCAGCCATGGGTACCATGTGTCCGACAGAGTCTGGGGGCGTGCTTCTGCCCCTCTTCCGCTGTACTCTACTCTCCTGCTGGAAAAAGCTGGCGAATTAGAACCTCACGCCGAAGGTGAGCCCCAGAAAGGGGGCTGGATCATAGTTTTCGCTGGCGATTCGATTTCCTTGCTCATCTTCCTGGCGTAATTCGCCTCCGAGCTCGACACCGCCGATCAGGCTGACCGAGCTTTTCGGGTTGACTCGATGGGTGACGCTGGCAAACAGCGGAAAGGAAGAATCTTCTCCAATGCCGTCGGGGTTGCCAGCGCTGCTGTCGAGACGGAAGCGCAGCTTCTCATAGCGGCCTCCGATGGCCGCACTCCATGTATCATTGGCCCGGTAATTGAGCGTCAGGCCGGGCCCCAGGGTGGCGGCCTGGCCGCGTCCCGTTTCCAGACTGAGCTTGTCGGTTATCTTCCAGTTGATGATCAGAATGGGGATGACCGTCGCGCTTTCCTCGAGCTGTGAGATGATACCGATGCCGGGACCGATGGTGAGTCGGTCCCCAAAACGATAGGCAAAGCCGCCGAGGATGCCTCCCGTCAAGGTATCACTGAAACTGGCGCCGCTCTCACCGGTGGACCTCACTGACGGTATCACGAAGGTGGACCAGTCGTTGTTGATACCGTAGCGGATCGGGATACCCAAAGAGAAAGTATGGATGTCCTCCCAGGGTTCATTGGCGAAGGTTCCCGGCTCTTTTCCTGCGGCAAAGGAATAGCCGTCGTAGGTGTATCCCAGAGCCAGCGAAACGCTGTTCTGCCGGTTCCACCGATACCCTGTCCCCGCCTCCAGGTTGAATCTGGTGACCGTGAAGCTGGCGTCATCTTCGATATCGGCATCGAACTGGTAGACGGCGCCGCCGCGGGTGAACTGAGACCAGCCCCCCGGACCTTGACCAGGCCGCGGCGATTCCGGCTTATCCTGGGCAGCCGCCGTAAGCGGCAGTAAGCAGGTGAGCAGGATGGTGACAGTGGCGAGCAACGGTGATTTTCTTCTCATGGAATATCCTGTGCGATGATGGTGAATGATCCCAGCCGGCAGTCGAACAATTACATTCTTGTCTCGGTTGGCAATCAGGGAGACTGGGGAACCCAGATAAGTGTATCTGCCGCGAACCCCAGTTCTTCAGCTCTGGCGGTGAATTTTTTCTTCAGTGACTCCTCGACGGATGGTGTGCGTGCCAGAAGCCATAGATAATTGGTGTTGGCGCCGCAGACAAAGGCGTACTGGTAATCTTCCTCATCGAGCTCGAATATCACGTAGGAACTGTAAAAGGGCCCGAAAAATGAGACTTTCAGATGAGCTTCTGCAGGGTCGTTGACGAAGAGTGCTCTGCCCTCGGCCTCCTTCCATCTATTTTTCTCCTTCAGGTAGCCGCGGTTGATGACCTTGATTGCGCCGTCCGGCTCCCACAAGTATTCAGCCGAGACCCGTTCGAGTCCTCGTTCGAACGAATGATCCAGTCGAGCAATTTCATACCAGCGACCCAGGTAGCGGTCGGCGTTAAAATCCTGAACCGGCGTCACCCCGGCGGGGACCCCCACGCAGCCCAGCGTCAGCAGGGGCAGCAGCATCAGCCCTGGGGTGAGAAGTTTGCTGAAGTTGAGCTTCATCTCTCATCCTCTAATCAGGTGCGCTCAGGCCTCAGTCTAAATGGACTTCGCTTCCACCAAGAAGGGCCATGGCTTTTCGCACCTTGAAGGTCACCAGGTAGCGGCGTTCCCCATCACCGGGGCGCTGCGGTCTTCGTGATAATTTCCCGACCAGTTCCTGGTCATCATTTTCTTCGATCATATCGAGTTGCAGCCTGATGCCCTCTGATTTTCCACCCTCCTCCACAAACAGGTAATGGGCATTCACATTCTGCTTGAGATTGGCCCTGCTGAGCCGCTCCCTCATGATAAAGGCGATCTCATCCCGGCCAATTACATGAGGTTTGGCATAGACGGCGCCATTGACTTCACCTGCACTATTGGCTGTTGAGAGGATACCAACTCCTCTGTGATTTTCAAGATAATCGGACAGTTTCATACGTATTCCCTTACTGTGGAGGAAACCCGGGCTCAAATCCTGGGCCGGGTTCCCCTTATGGTTTGCAGCTGCCAACGCTCGCGGCCGCTTTTAATAATCTATCTCCTTGGCTGAGATGTCTCAATGGCTGTGGAGAGATCGATACACCAGACAATAAGAAGCCTTGAGTGGCGATCAATAGGAGGTTGTTGATAGTTGATCAATAAAATTTACTCTGAAAATTGTAGAAGAAAGGGGTGACGGCTCAGTTATCGTATTTGCCCGATTCTTGCACCACGGTGCGGGCAAGATTGGAAAAGACCAGATAATGCAGCGGCAGCACGCTGTACCAATAAATTCTGCCGAGCACTCCATGGGGGATGAAATGAGCGGTTTGCACCAGTTGCTCGGGTTGTACATCGAATTCAAGCCAGGCTTGGCCCGGTACCTTCATCTGGGCATAGAGAAGCAATCGCTTGCCAGGTTTGATGTCGACCACTTTCCAGAAATCCAGGGCATCGCCGACCCTGAGCTCAACCTTGTCCCGGCGTCCCCGGGACAGACCGTAACCGCCCGACAATTTATCCAGGGCGCCGCGAAGCCGCCAGAGAAAGTTGTACCTGAACCAGCCGTTGGGGCCGCCCAGTGCGCAGACCGACCGGTAGACTGAATCCTGACTTGTCTGGCTGTCGTAAGGGACAATGCGGATGTCCCGCAGCACGGCCCCGACGGGGTCATCAAAATCTTTTATGTCACAGGCTTTTTCACTGCTGCTGTCGCACCAGCGGCTGACTATCTGGTTCTGCTCCAGTTCCTGCATGGCGTGGGCCACGCTGTCGGTGTAGGACACTGGTTCGATAGCCGGAAAATACATTCTGGCATGATCGTTTTCCTTGATTGTTTCACTCTTCAGTCCCTCCACCAGCGAGGAGGCAACCCGGTACGGTACGGAGGTGAAAAGGATCAGCCAATAGGAGGAGATTTTAGGAGAGAGCACCGGTACCGGCACCAGAAAACGCCGCAGCCCCATCGCTTCGGCTGCACCGGTAATCATTTCCTGGAAAGTGATTTTGCCAGAGCCGATATCGACGACGAGATTCTCTTTGGTGGGCAGCTCGATTGCCTGCTCCAGGTAGGCCAGCACATCCTCGATACCAATCGCTTCGGTCTTGGTGCGCACCCAGAGAGGGGTGAGCATGAAGGGCAGTTTATGGCAGAGATTGCGAATGATCTCGAAACTTGCACTGCCCGACCCGACGATGACCCCGGCCCGAAACCAGATGGTGGAAATCCGGCCGGGCTCAGCGCAAAGGGTTTCCCCGGTCTCGATCCTGCTCAGCAGATGTTTGCTGGCGCTGTCCCGGTTTCCCAGTCCGCCGAGGTAGATGATTCTTCGCACGCCGGCGGCGACGCAGGCCCGGCGAAAATTCTCGGCGCTCTCCCTATCCAGTTTCCGATAGTCCTCGTCGGAGCCCATGGAGTGGATGAGGTAAAAGGCGGTATCGACATCCTCCAGAGCGGCAACCAGCGTCTCGGGTTCGAAGGTCGACCCCTCGTGAATCTCGACCGCATCGGCAATCGTTGCCTGCACCTTGCGTTGATTTCTGACAAACAGCCGCACCGTGTAGCGCTGGCTGGCGAGCAGATGATGGGTAAGCCTTCTGCCGATGTAGCCGGTTGCCCCGGTGATGAGGACGATGGGGGGGGATCCTGAGTGAGCCATCCGGCGCATCTCCTACCTGAAGTCCGGTTTTGTTGCCAGGAGGTGGACAACACTGATCCAGCGTTCTCTGAAACCTCCCTCGCAATAAGCCAAATAGAAATTCCAGAGGCGCCTGAACCGGTCGTCGTAGCCGTTGTGTTCAAGTGAATCGGTGCTTCGCCCAAAAGCACTTCGCCAGTCGTTGAGGGTTCTGGCGTAGTCGAGACCGAAATCCTCGAGTCCTCTCACCACCATATCAGTTTTCCGGGCAATCAGATCGAACATTACCCGGTTGGCCACCAGGCTGCCGCCGGGAAAGACGTGGCGCTGAATGAAATCCACTCCTTTGCGATACTGCTCATATACCTGATCGCTGATGGTGATGGCCTGGAGCAGCATTTTCCCGGCAGGTTTCAGAAGCCTGCTGCAGGTGGCAAAATAGTCCGGCAGATATTCATGGCCGACAGCCTCGATCATTTCGATGCTGACCAGTTTGTCGTAGGTGCCGTCCAGGTCGCGGTAGTCCTTCTTCAGCAGAGTGACTTTGTCGCGAACCCCCGCCTTGTCGATCCTTCTTTTCGCTTCCTCAAACTGGGCCTCGGAGATGGTCGTGGTGGTCACGGTGCAGCCGTAATTGGCTGCCGCATGGATGGCAAAACCGCCCCAACCCGAGCCGATCTCTACAACGCTGTCCTCCGGCGTGAGGGCCAATTTTCTGCAGATGATATCCAGTTTGTGGCCGGCGGCCTGTTCAAGGTCGCTTGACTCGTCTGGGTAGATTGCCGCTGAGTACATCATCCTGCTGTCGAGGAAGCTTTTGTAGAGGTCATTGCCCAGATCGTAATGGGAGATGATATTGCGCTTGGCTCCATTTTTGTTGTTCCGGTTGCGGCGGTGCAGCAGCAGACGATACGGCTGAAACAGCCAGCCGAATCGTTTTTCCAGCCTGTTGAGCAGGCCCATGTTGCGGGCTATGATGCGAACCACGGCCACCAGATCATTGGTGTCCCATAGACGGTCGATATAAGCCTCGCCGGCGCCAATGGAGCCGCCCAGGACCAGTTTGGAATAAAACTGCTGGTCAAGCACAGTGATGCGGGCTGATAACTCACCGTCGCTGCCGAAGGTCATCACCTCTTCACCATCGGAGACGCTCAATTGACCATTTTTGAGGTGCTCCATGAATCTCAGAAATAACGCTTTTGCCCAGCGCTCCGTCATTGAGCCACTGCGCTCCTGAGCTTTTCCAGCGGTCGTGGTCAACGTGTTCATACTTCCTCCTTTACATAGGGCTGATAGGGTATTCCTTTGCTAAAGAGTTTCAACGCCTGCCAATAGATTCCTGCGATTATAAACGCTGTCATGGCCGGTTTGCGCAGCAGCAGGCGGCGGGCGGACTGGGCGGTAAACGGCTGGCGCTGCAGACGCAGGCCGGCCTCGAATACGTGACCGCGCGGGTCATGGACGCCCAGCTTGATGGCTAGTGAATCCCCGGGGGGCTCTATCTGCCAGCGGTAGGTCTGGCCTCGGCTCGGGTTGAAGGGCGAAACCTTGAAAACCTTATCATTGACCGCTTCCGTCCGCGGGCCGTTGAGCAAATGGGCGTAATGGTGACGTTCGTTCCATGGAGTATTGGACACTTCGGCCAGCAGGTGGGAAGGCTCGTCATCGTTGGTGCTGTCTCTTATACACAT
>JARFQM010000432.1 GCA_029287755.1 Desulfofustis sp.
GAGACGGGTGTCAGCGACGAAGGCTTTTGCACCCCCAGGTCCAAGCAGTTTGGCGAGTGTTGTCAACCATTGTGCAACCATCAGCACGAGGCCCTTCGTGGCACGATAGTGTTGGGGATGTTGTCTCCCGGAACAATACTGCCATAAACACTGTGTTTAGGCGATAATTAGGATTTCGCCATCGACAGGTAGGAGTGGACAACATTTCGAGGTCAACAGCGTCAATCGCCTGCGTAGCACAACTCAATTCTGGGGTGGGCATTTTGGATAGGGCTTTTATTCCTATTCACAGCGATATTCTGTAATAATCAATCCCTACGCTGATTCACCCTACAAAGCTTGTTGCGCACTTAAAACAAGTTTTGAACTGTTGTCTCATTATTCTTCAAGTTCATATTGTCGAGCTAATAATGTATACAGCTTGTTCGATTCCATTGGTTTGTGAAGGAAGAAACCCTGTCCCAGATCACAGCCAATCTCCCGTGCAAGTTTATGCTGTTCCTCTGTTTCAATCCCTTCAGCGATCACTTTAAGTCCGAGTCGGTGCCCGACTGCCACAATCGCTTCCATGATGCATCGATCAGAATCATTTCTTGGTGCATCTCTAATAAACTCCTGATCTATCTTCAGATTGTGAACAGGAAGACGCCTGAGACAGCTTAGTGAAGAGTAGCCAGTACCAAAGTCATCAATCGAGATCTGCATGCCGGACTCATTAAGGTTATTAAGATTAGAGCTATTGTTTTTACCCGCCTGGATCAATACATTCTCTGTCAACTCGATGCCGATTTCTGATGCTGACAGGTGATACTTCGCCAAGTATCGTTCAAGAATATCCATAAAATTGTTCTGCAGAAATTGTCTTCCTGATAAATTAATGTCGATGCGAAAGTCCAGCAAACCCATTTCTTTCCACTCGGCTCTCTGTCGACAGGCTTCGTTAATTACCCACTCGCCAATTCTGTTGATAAGCTCTGATTGTTCTGCGACAGGAATGAATTCTGTCGGAGATATTAATTCCCCATCGACTGGAAGCCAGCGTATCAACGCTTCACAGCTTTTAATGTTTCCTGTTTGTGGGTCAACCAGTGGTTGGTAATTGAGACTGAACTCCTGTTTTGCGAGGGACGACCTTAACTCGGATGTAATCAATTGGTGGCGACGCAGTTCATCATTCATCGCTTGGGTAAAGAAACAATAACGACCCCGACCCGCATCCTTTGCCCGGTACATGGCGGCATCTGCATGTTGTAATAATTCACCGACTGTCTTTCCATCATCGGGGAAGATGCTGATCCCGATGCTGGTAGTTATGAAAGCCTCCTCTTTGTCGAGATAAAATACGCTGGAAAATTCTTTGATGATTTTATCCACTACGGCAACAACTTCGGTATTGTCCTTTATCTGTGGCATCAACAGGACGAATTCATCACCGCCAAAGCGGGCGACCATGTCATAGTCCCTGAGGTGGGCTGTAAGTTGCTTCGCGACTGATTGCAACAGAATATCACCATAGGCATGGCCCATCGTATCGTTAATGAACTTGAAATTATCCAGGTCGATAAACAGGATGGCGAATTTCTCGTCAAAGCGTTTAGCCGCATTAATACGATGGTTTAATTCGGTTTCCAGCAGGTAGCGGTTGGGAAGATGAGTCAATTGATCATAGGTGGCCAGATGTTCCAATTTATCACTAGCCAGTTTGAAATTGGTGATATCACTGACGGATAGATTAATGTTACTAACCTCACCCTTGCCATTCAACAAGGGTCTGCTATCAATTCGTACCCAGAACCAGGATCTTTCCTCAGCTCCGAACGACTGTATGACGTTAGCCGCTGATGTGCTGTCCTGGTCTTGTCTGCTCATCCGTAGTTCGCAGGTTTTCTGCTGTTTCGCTTTGCGCATTTGTGAAACAAACAGGTAATAGGCATCCTGGTCAGGCTGCACAATATGTGCAGACAAAGGCTGATTGATGAGGTGTTGCCGCTCCATTCCCAGCATATTCACAAAGGTCTGGTTTGTCTCAAGCATAAGACCTTTCGCACTAATCGTGAGATAGCCTACCGGGGCTAGATCATAAAGCCTGATATAGCGATCGCGGGCTTTAAGCAGCTCATGCTGGGCATGCCGCAACTCCTCGTTCTGCATTTCCAGCTCGATCTGATGGGTGTGTAAATCGTAAAGCAGACGCGCCACATCTTCAGGCGGTGTCTCCAGCGTGCTGCGGTCTTCGGCTTCGAGCCTGGTTTCTGCTCGCTGGCGGAGCTGGTCATGGCTGGTTTCGCCGCTGTCGGACTCACTCATGGTTGCTCTTCCGCCAGCTTGCGTAGAGAAACGAGTATCTTTGTGACCTCCCCGGTCGTTTCATCATAAATCGGCGTTCGGGTAATCTGCAGTCGTTGTGTACCTTCTGCGCCTGTGAATTCCTCAATCACAGATTGCTCTTGGCTATTCTGCACCACATCCGTTTCAATTTTCCGGTATCTCTCTGCATCACGCCGAGAGAAAAGGTCGAAGTCGGTCCTGTCGACAATTTCCTCCTCACTTTTATCAATAAGCTGGCAAAAGTACTTATTGGCTAAAGTATAGGCGTAATTCGTGCCCATTACCGCCATCGGGTCCGGCAGGTTATTCAGGATATGTTTGAGCAGGTCACTTTGAACACGCCGATCAGTCTCTGCAAGCTTGCGCTCAGTGACATCGTCAAAGGTAACAACCACACCGTCAATGACGTTGGACATCGTCCGGTAAGGACGCAACCGCATCTGGTAGCTATGTCCGTCGTCGGTCTGTACCTCGGCCTGCTTTACAGCCAGATCATCGAGTACTTGCTGCGCAATTTTCGTCAGATCGACATCGATCAGCGTTGAGGCAAAGTGTTTGAGCGGGCGACCCGTGTCGAGTCCAGTCAGGGGGATGATACTGGTGGACTTTGGTGTGAAGCGCCGGATACACAGATCGACGTCGAGGAATATTGTGGCTATTTCCGTGCTGTCCAGCAAGTTTTTCATGTCATCATTAGCCTTGGAAAGTTGCTCAATGTGACTATGGAGTTCGGCATTGACCGTCGTCGACTCTTCGTTGAGGGATTGCAGCTCCTCTTTCGACGTCTCCAGCTCTTCGTTGGTGCTCTGCAATTCCTCATTAGTGGACTGCAGCTCCTCGTTCGTGGATTTTAACTCTTCGTTGGATGTCTCCAGTTCCTCGATGGTAGATTGCAAATTTTCTCGATTGTACTGGAGCTCCAGTTCAAGCTCCGTCAGGGTCTTGTTCCCTTGCTTATCGGGTGTACGACTTTTCTTCGCCGTTTCCCCCTCGGCTACTGCTTTGAGCTCCTGGAAAATAACCATCATCAGACCTTTTATTATGCCCTGACCGAACACCGGTTTAACCGTCAGATCCAGATTAAGAAATCCGCCATTGAGTTTTACTCGCAGATCAGTACAACTCACCTCCTTTTTGCGGGTTGCGACCTTACGGACAGTAGTAGCTAGTACCTCCTTTAAGCCGGGTCGAGCCATCTCCAATATATTTGCACTGGCCTTGCCTTCGGCCGGCTCCAGATAACGCCCGGTACGGCCGTGAATGTAGATGATATTGCAAGTATCATCGATGATTGCGCAGGGCGGTGTGTCGCTTTCATTGAGAATTGTCTCAATGAGCTGTAAGGCGCTGAGCTCTTCTGCCCTGACAATCTTTCTTGTGCCGATCGCTTCACTGCCCTGGTGTGACGCTGGCAGGTTGAATCTCGGTGGGAGGTTGCTGCTAGTCGCTTTACGCCGGAAAATCTTCCACTTCTTGTTTTCCGGTACAAATAGATCTGTCTTCTGGTGAATGCTTTCCGATGAACCCAGAAACAAAAGGCCGTCGGGATTCAGGCTGTAATGAAACATGGGTAGTAACTTGCCTTGCAACTCAGGTCCTAAATAGATCAGGAGGTTACGGCAACAGAGCAGGTCCAGTTTGGTAAACGGGGGGTCCTTGATAATGTTCTGGTGGGCAAAAACCAGCATCTCGCGGATTGATTTATTAATCCGATACTGACTTTCATCTGCTTTGATAAAGTGCCGTTTCAGGCGTTCGGGGCCCAGGTCTGCGAGGATACTCGGTGGATAAACCCCGACACGCGCCACGGCTACGGCTTGCTGATCGATATCGGTGCCGAAGATCTGGATATTGAAATGATGTTGAATATCATCCATGCACTCCCGCAGCAGGATGGCGACGGAATAAGCCTCTTCTCCACTACTGCAGCCAGCCACCCATACCCGTACCGTGTAATTATCCGGTTTACTCTCCAGTAATTTTGACAGAGCGTTTTTCAACGCCTCGAAAGCTTCGGGGTCACGAAAGAAATTGGTTACACCAATCAGTAACTCCTTGAACAAAATGTTCGCCTCACGATCGCTCTCTTGAAGGTAGCGAACATAGTCTCCGATTTCTTCAATATGGTGCAGATGCATGCGCCGTTCGATACGCCGGCAAATCGTATTCATTTTGTACAGTGAGAAGTCATGCTCGGTACGATTGCGTAGAATAATTAAAATTTCCTGCAGCGCACCGGGAATACCCTCCTGGGTGGAGGCCAGCCGAGTACTTTTTGTGTGTGTCGCACTCTTGACGTATTTGATTAATTGATTTGGCATTTCACTCGTTGGCAAAATGAAGTCCACCAGGCCAGTGCCTATGGCGCTACGTGGCATGCCATCGTACTTGGCCGAACGTTCGTCCTGGACCATCACCATCCCAACTTCTCCCTTGATCGCTTTCAGCCCTAGCGTACCGTCGGTGCCGGTACCGGAGAGAATGATACCGACAGCATTCGAGCGCTGGTCCTCAGCCAGGGAACGGAAAAAGGAATCGATCGGCATGTTGCTGCCGCGCGGCTGGCTAAGATCCTTTAAATACAAACTGCTAGCCCGTATCTGCAGTTCCTTGTTCGGCGGAATCACATAGACACTGTTCGGCATGAGTAATATGCCGTCCTGGATATGGCATACCGGCATTTTGGTTGCTTTCTGCAACAGCTCAGGGAGGAGGCTGACGTGAGTGGGATCCAGGTGCGCCACCAGGACAAATGCCATCCCACTATTATCAGGCATGGCTTTGAAGAAAGACTCGAAAGCCTCCAGACCACCGGCCGAGGCACCAATGCCAACGATAGGAAACGTGCTGAGCGCCTTCCTGGGTGATGGCACCTGCTCCGACTTGACAGCAGGGTTTAGCGGGATTGTTTTAGTGGAGGCCTTTTTGTGTGCGGTCTTCACCCTGCGGGGCTTCTCTGTCATACCAGATTCCATTCCGAGCCTATAGACCTATCACCATGTTACATAATTTCGCTACAGGTTTCGACGTGAATCGTGAACACCTGTTTCAAGCGTTGCGCCCAGGTCACGTGCACCCTGTGCTAGGAAGGCGATCCATTACAGTTCGCGGGGCGTCGGTGAAGCATACTATTAGTGGAATGTCCGTTTTACGCTGCATTTGCCGTTCCGATATTCGCTTCGTCAGTAGAATTCATGGGCCAGTTCAGGCACAGGCAACTTTCCAAGCGCATGATATAAAGCTATTTCCAGGATTTCTGGAGACCTGAATCCATAGGACTTTCTCATGGTCAGTTTGGCTTTGTTGTTCAGACCCTCGACAATGCCGCTGGAAAATCGCTTTTTTGCCTTGAACCAGTTCAATATCAACTCACGATGG
>JARFQM010000052.1 GCA_029287755.1 Desulfofustis sp.
GGGCCTGGTAGAGCAGGATATCGGCTGCCATCAGGACTGGATAGGAAAACAGGCCGTGGCTAGGACTGATCCCCTTGGCAATCTTGTCCTTGTATGAATGGCAGCGCTCCAGCAGTCCCATGGGGGCCATAGTCGACAATACCCAGGTGAGTTCGCATACCTCTGGGACATCGCTCTGGACCCAGAAGGTGCACTTGTCCGGATCGAGGCCAAGGGCGAGAAAATCGGCTGCTGCCTCCACCGTTCCAAGGGCGAGCCGGTCACGATCGTGGACACTGGTCAGGGCATGAAGATCGACAATGAAAACGTACAGATCTGCATTCTCCATGTGCGAGATCATTGTCTTCATCATACCGAAATAATTGCCGATGTGAAGCTTTCCAGAGGGCTGGATTCCCGATAGGATTCTCATGATGCAATCGCCGAAAATTGTTTATATGCGTATTTGTATTTCTGACAAAACGGAGAACACCATACTGTAAAACAAAAAAAAATGGGAGAGGGAAAACCCCTCTCCCATTGAGCTGTCGACAGGTAGTGGTGAAGAATCTGGAGACTACTTGACTTCCTCGAAATCGGCATCGACCACGTCGTCGTCTCCCTTGTCGTTCTTGGGATTCTGCTGATCGTCGTCGTCGCCCGGAGAACCGCCGCCCCTATCAGGGTTGTCCTGGGCAGCCTGGGCATACATCAGTTCAGCCAGCTTATGGGAGGCCGCAGTCAGCGCCTCTATTGCCGTCTTGATCGTGTCCACGTCGTCGCCCTCCAGGGCTTTCTTGACGTTCTCGACCTCGTTCTCAACATTGGTCCGAGTCTCGGCATCGACCTTGTCTCCCAGCTCCTTGAGACTTTTCTCGGTGGAGTGGACCAGTGCATCGGCTTGATTCTTGGTTTCCACGAATTCGCGCCGTTTCTTGTCCTCTTCGGCGTGCAGTTCCGCGTCTTTCTGCATTTTTTCGATCTCTTCCTCGGTCAAACCGGAAGAGGCGGTAATGCGGATCGACTGCTCTTTGCCGGTGCCCAGATCCTTGGCCGAGACATGTAGAATGCCGTTGGCGTCCAGATCAAAGGTGACTTCGATCTGCGGAACGCCGCGCGGGGCCGGCGGGATGTCGGTCAGCTCGAAACGGCCAATTGTCTTGTTGTCCTGGGCCATTTCGCGCTCGCCCTGGAGCACATGGATGGAGACCGCCGGCTGATTGTCGGCCGCGGTGGAGAACACCTGGCTCTTTTTGGTGGGAACTGTGGTGTTTTTATCGATCAGTTTGGTGGTCACACCGCCGAGGGTCTCGATGCCCAGCGACAGCGGGGTAACGTCAAGCAGCAGCACGTCTTTGACATCGCCCTGCAGGACGCCGCCCTGAATGGCTGCGCCAATGGCCACGACCTCGTCGGGGTTGACCCCTTTGTTGGGCGCCTTGCCGAAGATCTTTTCCACTTTCTGCTGGACCATGGGCATCCGGGTCATGCCGCCAACCAGGATGATCTCATCGATATCCGATGAACTCAGTCCGGCATCTTTGAGGGCGGTACGGCACGGTTCAATCGTTCTATCCACCAGATCCTCGACCAGCGATTCGAACTTGGCCCGGCTGAGCTTGGTGTTCAGATGCTTGGGGCCTGAGGCGTCAGCAGTTATGAAGGGCAGGTTGATATCGGTCTCGACGGTGGAAGACAGCGCCATCTTGGCTTTTTCCGCCTCCTCCTTGAGCCGCTGCAGAGCCATTTTGTCGTTGCGCAGGTCCACACCCTGATCGCGTTTGAACTCATCGGCAAGCCAGGTGACGATGCGCATATCGAAATCCTCACCGCCCAGGAAGGTGTCGCCATTGGTCGACTTGACCTCAAAGACACCGTCGCCGATCTCTAGAATGGAAACGTCAAAGGTGCCGCCGCCGAGGTCGAAAACGACGATTTTTTCTTCGTTTTTCTTGTCCAGTCCGTAGGCCAGAGAAGCCGCGGTGGGTTCGTTGATGATGCGCTGCACATTAAGCCCGGCAATTTTGCCCGCATCCTTGGTAGCCTGCCTCTGAGAGTCGTTAAAATAGGCCGGCACGGTGATTACCGCATCGGTCACCTCCTCTCCCAGATACTCCTCTGCCGTCTGTTTCATGTTGGCCAGGACCATGGCCGAAATCTCGGCCGGCCGATACACCTTGTCCTCGACCTTGATCGAAACGCTGGCATTGGTGCCTTCAACAATCTCGAAGGGGCTTATGCTGATTGATTTCTGAACTTCAGCATCTTTGAACTTGCGACCGATAAGGCGTTTTACCGCATACAACGTTCTGGTAGGATTAGTCACCGCCTGACGCTTGGCGACCTGTCCGACAAGTCGCTCGTTATTATCGGCAAAAGCCACCACGGACGGAGTGGTCCTGTTCCCTTCCTGATTGGCGATAACTTTTGGTTCACCGCCCTCCATGACCGCCACACACGAGTTGGTGGTTCCTAGATCAATTCCGATAATTTTTCCCATCTTTAAATCTCCTTATACCTTTAAAACCGGATCGTTAATTCGCTCCGTATTCCTCCCAGAATATTGAGTCAGCCGCGTTGCCGCGACACTGTTAAAAATTTGCATTTCTCAGTAATTGTCAAGCGTTGGGGCCAATATAAACTCAGCTGGTTGAGCCGTTCCCAGTGCCGGAAGAGACGATCACCCGGGCCGCCCTGAGCAGCCTGTCCTTGTAGTGATAGCCCTTCTCAAATTCGCTGACGACATGATTGGCCGGAACGGTCTCGCTGGCTTCCATGCTCAGCGCCTCCTGAACAGTGGGATCAAAGGGCTGGCCAATGGTATCTATGGACTTGACCTCAAATTTTTCCAGGGTGGCCTGCAGGCTCTTCAGAGTCAATTCCACCCCTTCGAGCAGCGCCTTGAGGTTCTGCTCGGCATCCACGCCATCGATGATTCCCTGCTCCACGGCCCGCTCAAGGTTGTCGACCACCGGCAGCAGTTCACGAAAAATCGGTTCGCCGGAGTACTTAAGCAGGGCAGCCCGTTCGCGCTCCATTCTTTTTTTGTAATTTTCAAATTCGGCTATGGCCCTCAGGGCCTTATCCTGCCATTCCTCAAGTTCGGCCTGGCTTTCCTCCAGCAATTCTTCAGGACTCTTTTCAGGTGCATCTGGTTCAATTTCGTCAACGCCAATCTCCTCGGCCGCACCGAGATCCTGATCGTTTACTGATTCTTCACTGTTCTTTTCTCTGCTCACCCAAATCACCCAACGTGCATATCAATCATGTGATCTTTTGAATCACCACAATAGTAAAGCCATCGCAGAACTCAAAAGTTCCATCGACGGCCTCTCAAAACCTGAGCGAACAATAAGTAGCCGGTTTTTCCTTGTCAAGCCGCTCAACCAAAAATAAAACTGAAATTAAGTTAAATAGTTACACTGGTTTTTATCTGATTATCCAGGGCGCTGTGCACGACCCTGAGTCACACTGGATTAAGGCCTAATTTCTGGCCTTACCAGCAGCTATCTGAGGCCTTTGTTGCGGCAGCAGGTGACCATTTTATTTGTTATGAACGAATTATTTGATTGCCCATTTCTTCAGAGCCGGTTAGACAGATAGAGGTAGGTCGCAGAGGTTAAAGAAGTTGTCAGCAACAACGGCCAGCGCTTCAGTTTAATAACCAGGGAGAGAACAGATGACCAAAACCGAACTCGTTGAAAAGATCGCCCAAGACACTGGTATTTCCAAAGTTGCCGCCGCCGGGGCGGTTAACTCCTTTCTTGGAAACATTACCAAGGAACTCAAAAAGAAGAACGGTAAAGTCACTCTGGTTGGCTTTGGCACCTTCACCAAGGTCCGCAGAAAAGCCCGCAAAGGAAGAAATCCCCAAACCGGCGAAACGATTAAGATCAAGGCTTCCAACAGCGTCAGGTTTAAACCGGGTAAAACGCTTAAGGACTCCATCTAGATCTGCAACTCAGGGTCCTTATTTTTCTGAAAGTATATATTTTCAGGGATACGTTTGCCCATTTTAAGCGATGCTCAAGACCGTTGCCGTCGTCCTTCTTCTTGCCCACATGGTAGTGGGGCTGTTTATCTGGCTTGAAGATCATGACAACAACCGGTTGCGGGTGATCAGACTGGGAGCGGTCGTCGCAGTGGCCGTGGTGTTGATAGCCATCATCTACTTCATCGGCCGCGAACCAGCCTGAGTCAACCAGACATCCCCTCAAGCCTCGCGTATCTTAAAGATGTGAAGATAAATACTTGATATCTAAGCTATTTCATCAATAATTATCGATAATCGAAAAAAGAGAATTTTATGAAGAAAACCGTTGTCAGACAAAGCCTTAAGGATCAGGTAAAGTCGATTCTCATCGATAGAATGATTGATGGCGATCTCGCCCCTGGCGACCGCATCAAGGAACTCCAGGTGGCCAAGGAACTCGGTACCTCGCAAGCCCCGGTGCGCGAAGCCATACGGTGCCTGGAAACATTGGGCTACGTGGAGCACATTCCCCATGTGGGGGCAATGGTGAAAACCTTTAACAAGGACGAGATCGAAGAGGCCTACCAGGTTCGCGAGGCGCTGGAATTACATTCGACAGCGCTGATAGGCGAGTTGCAGGATGATCTTGCCAGGGAACTTGACGAGCAGTTGGCCTTGATGAAAGCGGCCACCAAAGAGAACAACGCCAGGATGTTCACCCAGGCCGACAATCAGTTTCATCGGGCTATCGTTGCCTCCTGCGAGAACGATACCATGCTGTCGATGTGGGAGTCGCTGAAAATGCAGGTCCAGGTAATTGCCACTCTGGTTAAAGCGTCCATGCCGCTCGACAAGATTTATCTGCTTCATCCGCCTATAGTTGATGCCTTCAGAAGCAAGAGCAGGGAGCGCGCCTCCCTGCTGCTCAAAGGACATTATAAAATTCTCAACGGGTACTGGGAAAACCTGAAATAATAGGCCAGCTGGTCCAGAC
>JARFQM010000089.1 GCA_029287755.1 Desulfofustis sp.
GTGGTCAATATGACCGGGCGGAAGCGGCGGGTGCTGGCAGCGCTGATCGAGGCAAAGGCACTGTGCCCTTCAAGCCGTTGCCGGTTGGCATAATCGACCAGGACCAGGGAGTCATTGACGACGACGCCAGCCAAGGCAACCATGCCCATCATGCTCATCAGGCTGAGGCTGTAACCCATAATCAGGTGTCCCAGGACCGAGCCGACAACGCCGAAAGGGATCGCCAGCATGACGATCAACGGCTGCATGTAGCTGCGAAACGGGATCGCCAGCAAAAAGTAAATCGCAGCCATGGCCAGGAGAAAACCGGTCTTCAGGCCCTCGGTACTTTCTTTCAGTCTCGCCTGGCGACCCTCGTAGCCATAGGTCAGTCCGGGAAAGTCACGGACCAGGGCAGGCAGGATGTCGCTGTTGAGGGTGGCCTGGACCTGCCCGGTTTCACTGATTGGTTCGACGCCGGCCGAGACGGTGACGGTCCGCCGGGCGTCTCGCCGGTTGATCGATGTGAAAGCCCTGCCGCGTTCGACGCTGGCGACCTCGAAGAGCGGCACGAAGGTGCCCGCCGGGGTGCGTATCATGAGGTTTTCGATACTGTGTTCGGTGTTTCTTTCATCCTCCGGCAGGCGGACGCGCACGGTGACTTCGTTGCGGCCACGCTGTTGACGCAGGGCCTCGTTGCCGGAAAAGGCATTGCGGACCTGCCGGGCAATCTCACGGGATGTCAGGCCGAGGCTTTCGCCGTTGGCCGTGATCCTGAAATCGAGCTGCTGTTTACCCGGCGTGAAGCCGTCATCGATGTCTTTGACATTGGCGAATTCTGCGAGGCGCTCGGCAAGAGTGGCACTGGCCCGTTCCAGGGTATCGGTGTTACGGTGAGAAAGTTCAACCGTTAGTGCCGCACCGCCGCCGGGACCGCCGCGGTCTGATTCGTAGCGCAACGACTCGAGACCGAGAATCGGCCCGACCTCTTCACGCCACAGATTGGTCACCGAGCCGGTGTCTAGCGGCCGGACTCCCGGTGGCTGCAAATAGGCGACTATCTCTACGCTGCTTTCATTGACGAGAGCGAATATCCCCTGCAGAAGCTGACTGCCGCCATTGGCGGAAGCAACTTCTGCCATGCCGCTTATCAGCCTGTCGCGGATCATGCGGGCGTCTTCCACCGGGCTGCCGGCGGGCAGGACGGCTGTCACGACCGCCCGGTCGGATTCGACCCGCGGCATCAGAATCATGCCGATGCGGCCGCTCAGAGCGTAGCTGGTGACGGACATCAGGATGGCCAGGCCGACCGCGACGGTCATCCATCGCCAGCGGATGCACATCTCAAGCACCGGCCGGTAACGATTTTCGATAAACCGCGCAAGCCCATTACTGAAGCGCTGTTGCCAGGCGTGCAAACGTGCGGTCAGGCGGCTGGTCGGATCGCTGCGGGTGTGAGCCAGGTGGCACGGCAGGATCAGGAGGGCTTCGACCCACGAAATGATGAATACGGTTATGACGACAACGGGTATCGCCTTCCAGATTTTGCCCATGAACCCGGGCACGAAATAAAGCGGCAGGAAGGCCACGATGTTGGTCAGGATGGCAAAAGTGATCGGGATCATCACGGTGCGGGCACCGATGACTGCCGCTTTGGTGAAGTCGTAGCCGCGTTTTCGGTATTCGTAAATGTTTTCCCCGGCGACGATCGCGTCGTCGACGACGATGCCGAGGGCGACAATAAAGGCGAACATCGAAATAATATTGATTGATACGCCCGTTGCCGGCAGGAACATCAGCCCGCCGAGGAAAGAGATCGGGATACCCATGGTGACCCAGAAGGCAAGCTTGAATTCGAGGAAAACTCCGAGCAGCAATAGGACCAGGACCAGGCCGATAAAGGCATTTTTCAGCAACAGGTTCAGACGCTGTTCGTAGATTTCTGACCGGTCGCGGTTGATGTCCCATTCGATGCCGTTCGGCAGGTCGACTTCGATTTGTGTCATGGCATCCCTCACCGCACGGGATACGCCGATTGGTGTCTGGTTGCCGACCCGGAAGACTTTGAGGCCGATGCTGCGCTGGCCATTGTAGGTGGCGAAGCGGTCGCTGTCCTCGAAAGTCTCCCTGACCGTGGCAATATCCTCGAGATAAATAACCGTGCCCTCGGCGGTGCTGATAATCGGAATGCGGGCAAATTCCCGGGCCCAGTCGCGCCGGTCAGTGACCCGTAGCAGGATGTCTCCACCACCGGTTTCTACCGTACCACCGGGAATTTCGGTTGAGGCGGTGTTGATGATTTGCGCGACCCGGTCGAGAGTCAGGTCGTAGGCGCGCAATCGTTCCTGCGGGACGTCGACATGGATCTCGAGGTCACGTGCGCCCGAGAAGTCGATCTGGGTGATGCCGGGGTCCTGCAGCAGACGGTCGCGAACCTGTTCGGCAGCCTCGCGCAGGGCTCGTTCAGTGGTGTTGCCGTAGATCAGCAGACTCAGGACCTCGCGACGCCTGGTTTGAAGCGAAACCTGGGGGTCTTCGGCATCTTCGGGGAAGGTCCGGATGCGGTCAACTTCCTGGCGAACGTCCTGGTAGCTTTTTTGCTGGTCTGCATCCGTATGCAACTCGATACGGACCGATCCGCTGCCCTCGGCTGCGGTGGAGGTCATCTCCTTGATGCCTTCGATACCGCGAACAGCCTCTTCGATGGCCAGGATGATCCCCTGTTCGACTTCTTCCGGGCTGGAGCCCGGGTAGGCGACTCTGATCGATATTCTGTCGAGTTCGAAATCCGGGAAGACTTCTTTCTTGATCTGCCCGGAAACGAGGAGGCCACCCGCCAGCAGGACGAACATCAACAGGTTGGGCGTGATCCTGTTATAAACCATCCAGGCCAGCGGTCCTCGCTGCCAGGATTCTTTACGCAAACGCTTCATTGCCGGCTGTTGCTCCCGGAAGCCACCGGAGCGTCTTCTGCACTCATGAGCCTGAGCGCCATGCCCTGCACCGGTGAAGGCAGGTTGGATATAATGAGTTTCTCGCCGGGGTTGATTCCGGCGGTGACCAGAACATGGTCGCGGGCGCGAAAGGCAATTTCAACCGGGCGGATATCGAGGTTGCCCTGGTCATCCATAATCCAGACCTGGTCACCGTCCCGGATCAGTTCCCGTTCGATCATCGCCGCCCGGGGCAGGCTCGCGCCTTCGATTTCAACCCGGACATAACTACCGAGCAATAGCTTCGGCTGCTCCTCCGAGTGCTCCTCCAGAGCCAAGGGATCGGTGACCTCGATGAGCAGTTCGACCATGCGGCCCTGCGTTTCGACCGTTGCCGCCATGCCCGTTGCCCGGCCCTCTCGATAAATGTCCGGACCCCAGGCCGCTGAATTGTAGATGCGTACCGCTGAACCCTGCTGACCAACTCTGATCCATTTGACCTGGCTGGCTGCGATCGGAGCTTCAACCCAGTAAGTGTCGCTGTCGACCAGGGTTGCCAGGGTTGTCGACGGGGTAACGCTGGCGCCGAGGTTGACCTCCCGCGTAATCAGGACCGCATTGAACGGTGCCTTGACCGTGGTCCGTTCCAGGTCAAGCCTGGCCTGTTCCAACCTGGTTTTCACCTCTTCCAGAGAGGCTTTGCTGCTCTCCAGCTGAGGAACTCGCAACATCAGGTCGCGCTCCTCGTCGCTGACCGTCTCGCCGAGCAGTTGGTACTCCTTGAGGGCCACGCGCTGTCTGCCGCGTTCGATCCGCAGGTCGGCTTCAGCCCTGGCAACTTCACTGGACAATTGTTGCACGGCCAATTGATAGTCGCGTGGCTCAATGGCCAGGAGCGTTTCTCCACGGGTGAAGTGCCCACCAGGGATCAGCTTTTCGTTGACCGAAATAATCCTGCCGCTGACCTGGGGTTTGAGTACGACTTCGTTTTTTGGCCTGACCGTGCCCATGATGTTGAGGGCCATTGTCTGCGGTCCAAACTCGACCGGCCTGATATCGACGGCGACGGCGTTGCGGACTTTCTGTCTCGGCTTGGCCTTGGGCCCCGACTGCATCAGCCATACGGCGATGAGGGC
>JARFQM010000140.1 GCA_029287755.1 Desulfofustis sp.
GTATTTCACGAGACACTACATTCGTGGATGAAGCGGCTCCGGAGAGCCGACTTCCGCTTGATCTGGTTCTGGTCATCGAGCTCGGCGACGATATTCAGGTGGAAGGCTACGGCTTGGAAGGATTTTTATCCGGCGCCATGAGCCTATCCCGGGCCGGGGCCGGAGAAATACAGTGCAGAGGGCAAATCGAGATAAAGAACGGAAACGTGTCCTTTATGGGCAGAACCATCGAGATATCACGTGGAATTTTTATTTTCAGCGGCAGCCCGATTGACAACCCGGGCCTGGATATTCAGGCCAGAAAAGTACTTAGCCGCGAACAGACGGGTACCATTGATATGGTGGTCGGGCTCAACATCACCGGCTCGGTGCAGGACTATGATGTCGAGCTTTTCTCAGACCCGCCCATGGAGGAGCGGGAGATTATCGCCGTCCTGCTGCTTGGTCGGCCCCTGCGCGCTGGCGACAGCACCGGATTAGTCGATTCGGCGGTCAGATTCATGTCCATTTCAGGGGGCAACAACATCCTAGGCCACGCTGCGGAGAAAATTCCGCTGGGCACTGTCAACCTGAAAAAAGACAGCAGCCGGGGTGATGTCTCATTGGCCTTCAGCAAGCAGATCACCAACAGACTGTCGGCCGGCTATGACGTGAATCTCTTCAATAATCAGGGCCTGTTGCGGGTGCGCTATTCACTGCCTCGAGGGTTCTCTCTGGAAGTGAGAAATTCTGTGGACATTACCGGCATCGAGCTTCTCTATGATCTGGTCAAATAGTCATTGTTATAGTCTGCTGAAATGAAGGCACGATCGGTCTTGCCAATACAGCCGAAAATCTGGCCGGCCATGTTTCGCGGACGGCTGATGTTGTCCGCCAAGGGCGATGGCTGCTCTCATTCTAGAATGTGCCGAATATCGAGGCCAGGAGTAGGATCGTGAGCAGCGCAACGAGGGGAAAAGCTACCGCCACCACGGCAATGTCCAGATAGGACTCCCGATGGCTCAGGCCGCAGACGCTCAGCAGGGTAATTACCGCTCCATTATGGGGCAGAGCATCGAGAGCTCCCGAGGCGACCGAGGTAATCCGGTGCATTGCCGCAAGTGATACACCGGCATCTTGGGCCAGTTCAACATAGATCGACCCAAGAACATCCAGGGCGATACTCATGCCACCTGACGCCGATCCGGTAATTGCGGACAAGGCGGTAACCGAAAGCGCCACAGATGTGAGAGGATTGCCGCCAGCAATAGAAAGCAGCGCTTTACTGAGCAGGTCGAATACCGGAAGCGCAGCAACGACTGCCCCGAACCCTACCAGGCTGGCCGTATTGAAGATTGGCAGCACCGAAGCGTCAGTGCCCTTGTCAAGGCTTGCCCGCAGGTCGGTCAAACGGTTCCAGTTGGATGAAATAAGTACGAGTATTGCGGAGAACAGCGCGACGATGACTGCCCAGAGCCCACGCACGCTCTCGATGGTTGTTGCCCCGAACCTGGGCTGCTCCAGGAAAGAAGTGTCCATCTGCGGAACAATCAATTTCAAAAACACATAATTCGTCACTATGACGACTATGACCGGGAGAACGGCGAGCGCAACGGATGGGTATGAGGCCCGGTGGCACTCTTCCTCCTGCAGTTCGATAATGTCGAATCCCTTTCCCTGGGAATGCTCACGCATGACGACGTCCGCCTTGGGGACACTGTCATCATAGCTGCCGTAGCCTTCTCCGGCTGTGCGAGCCTTCCTGGCTCTGCGCTCGAGCCAGAGGATGCCGAGAACCAGCATAACGGCAGCAGCGATGGTGCCGAGTACAGGTGCCGCGAATACCGTGGTTCCGAAAAACGGCATCGGTATGGCATTCTGGATCGACGGAGTTCCCGGCAGGGCGGTCATCGTGAAGGTGAAGGCGCCCAGCGCCAGCGTCCCGGGAATCAAGCGTTTGGGTATATCGGCTGTCTGGAACAGTGCGGCTGCGACCGGATATATTGCAAACGCGACTACAAACGCAGAGACACCGCCATAGGTGAGCAGGCCGCAGCAGAGTACGACGGATATTATCGCGCGCTGCGGCCCCAGCCGCCTGCTGACGCCCTGTGCAATGGATGCCGCAGAGCCGCTGTCATCCATGAGTTTTCCGAAGATAGCTCCGAGCATGAAGAGCGGAAAGAACGACACGATGAAGCCGCCTGTGCTCACCATGAAAATCTGGGTATAGGATGCAAGGATGGGCAGGCCGCCTGTGAGAAATACGGCAAGGAGTGCCATAACAGGGGCCAGCAGGATTACCGTGATGCCCCGAAAGGCAAAATAGATCAGCAGCGCGAGGGCCCCGATGACTGCCGCCAGATCGATCATGATTCGGCCTTTGGGTCGGTTTCTTCGCTCTGGTGTGCGGGTTTCAGACTCTCGTAGAAGACAAAATCAGGTTTCCAGGTCGGGCGCGTACCGAGGTCGTCAAAGTGCGTCTGAAGCCACGAATCGGCGGAGCGATAGCCGATGTCATGCAGGTGCTCGAGAAACTGCCATTCGGCGTTGTACTTGCTGGACACGCTGAGTGAGTACATTTCCTCCTCCGCCTCGATGCGATGCAGGCGAGCATCCCGGAAACGCACATTTTCAAGACCTTCATACTCGATGAG
>JARFQM010000193.1 GCA_029287755.1 Desulfofustis sp.
ACTAGAGATGACTAATATTATGTCAGTTCTCTTCACATCATGGAGACCCTGATGATTAAACTCGCCCCCCTAGGGATTCTGCTACTGATCAGCATAGTCCTGGCTCCCCTTGATTTGCAGGCCACGCCCACGCATCTGTTCACAATCGCCAGCCTGGCGCCGGAAGGTTCGGTCTGGGTTGACGCCTTCACAGAGTTTGCCGCCGAGGTCACTGAAAAAACCGCTGGTGAAGTCGGCTTCCGCATCTATCCCGGCGGCATCATGGGCGACGACAAAGCCATGTATCGTAAACTGCGGGTCGGACAACTGCACGGCGGCGGGTTCACCATGACTGGCATTGCCGAGATCGTACCCGATTTCAGGGTGATGGCAATCCCCTTTCTGTTCCGCTCTTACGAGGAAATGGACCAGGTGAGCCTGAAACTGCAGCCGCTTTTCAAAAAGCGGTTCGCCGAGAAAGGGCTGCATCTGGTGGCTATGACCGAGGTGGGGTTCATCTATACTTTTTCAAACAAGCCGAGGGTTACCATTGGTGACCTGCAGCAGGCCAAGACCTGGGCTCCAACAGATGACCCGCTTACTTCGGCATTTCTGCAGAACCTCGAGATCAGCCCCATCGCCTTGACCATTCCCGATGTCCTGTCTTCCCTGCAGACCGGTTTGATCGACACCGCCTTCAACTCCCTTTACGGATCCATTATTCTCCAGTGGTACACCAAGGCACCGTTCGTCACCGATGCGCCCTATGGCTATGCGTATGGCGCCTTCGTGATGAACGGCAAGGCCATTGCCAGGCTCTCGGAAGCCCAATTGACCATCGTCGAGGAAACGGCGGACAAACACTTTTCAGATTTGATAAAGAACACCAGGAAATCAAATGAAGAATCCAGGTCGGTGCTGATTTCCCAGGGGGTGAAATTCGTACCCACCACCCCCGAGGAACTGGCGACCCTGGAAAAATATCGTGATCAGACCATAGAACAGGTAACCGGCACGGCTTTTTCAGAGGAGATATACCTGGTCATGAGCAAAACCCTGGACTCTCTGCGCAGCCAAAAAGATGGAGATAAGTGAAACAGACGCCGCGCCGTCTCTTGCAAGTCGTATCCTGAACACCATCATCACCCTTGAGGAGGTGCTGCTCTCCATACTGCTCACGATCATGATCCTGCTGGCCTGTTATCAGATCGGACTGCGCTGGTTCACTTCCGGCGGGCTTGCCTGGATCGACCCGCTGCTCAGGTACCTGGTCCTCTGGAGCGGTCTGTTGGGGGCGGTCCTGGCCACCGCCAGGAACAACCATATCGCCCTGGATGCCGTGAGCTACCTCCTGCAGAGGCGGCTCAAGCTCTGGGTCCACCTGTTGGTTGATGGATTCTGCGTGCTTGTCTCCGTCTTTCTCTTCAGGGCGACGCTGCTCTTCATCAAAAGCGAGATCGAGTATGGCGGCCCCGGCCTGTTCGGACTCGACACCTGGCTCTGGTTCCTGATCTTTCCCCTCGCTTTCGGAATGATCCTGCTGAACTTCAGCATCGATGCTGTGTCAACCCTCAGCAACCTCCTGCGGGGCCCAGAGCCTGACAAGCGATGATAGCAAAACTTATCATTGTTCTCTTTGCCTTTATCGGCACCCCGCTGTTCATCGTCATCGGTGCGCTGGCGCTCATTTCTTTTCACTCGGTCGAAATCGACCCCTCGGTGGTCATCATCGAAATGACCCGGCTCGGCGACACCCCGCTGCTGATATCCTTGCCGTTGTTCATCTTCGCCGGTACCATGCTCTCGGAAAGCGGCGCCCCCGAACGCATCTTGAAGATCTCCAGGCTCCTGCTCGGCTGGCTGCCGGGCGGCCTGGCCGTCATCGCGCTGCTGGTCTGTGCCGCGTTCACCGCCTTTACCGGCGCCTCCGGTGTAACCATCTTCGCACTCGGCGGCCTGCTCCTGCCGGCCATGCTCAAGGACGGCTACAGCGAGCGCTTCTCCATGGGCCTCATCACCTCGTCAGGAAGCCTGGGCCTGCTTTTTCCGCCAAGTCTGCCGCTCATTCTCTACGGGGTCATAGCAGAAACCAGAATCGATCACCTGTTTCTGGCCGGCATCGTCCCGGGATTTCTGATGCTGATCCTGCTCTGTGCCTATGCTTTCAGATCCGGAGTCGTGCACACCAGGGAGGAACTCGCCCAACAGCACCCGCTCAGGATTCTCAGAGAGACCGTTTGGGAGCTGCCGCTGCCGTTCATAATCATCATCGGCATCTACGGAGGATTTCTGGTGGCGGGGGAGGCTGCCGCGGTAACGGCGCTCTACGTGCTGATTGTCGAGGTGTTCATCTACGGTGATATCAAACTCAGACAGATCCCCAAAATCATGGGCCGGTCGATGACCCTGTTCGGCGGCATCCTGGTAATCCTGGCTGTCTCTATGGCTTCAACCAACTACCTGATTGATCAGGAGATCCCGTCCAAAATCTTCGCCTTCATCAACGCCTATATCGACTCCAAGTATACCTTTCTGCTGCTGCTCAACGTTTTTCTATTGGTCGTCGGGGCGATTCTCGATATTTTCTCCGCCCTGGTGTTGGTGGTCCCTCTGATCCTGCCCATAGCCGCAGGCTACGACGTCAATCCCATTCATCTGGGGATTATTTTTCTGACCAATTTGCAGATCGGTTACTGCACGCCGCCGGTGGGACTCAATCTATTCCTCGCTTCCTACCGATTCAAGAAACCGATCTTC
>JARFQM010000201.1 GCA_029287755.1 Desulfofustis sp.
GGCGGAAATGGAGGCTCAGAAGCAGGCCCTTGAGGGCTTGCTGAAAGAAAAAGAAACCAAAGATCTGCAGCGTATTAAAGACCTTGGCAAAATATACGAAAGTATGGACCCGCTGCTGGCCGCGGACGCCGTCGCCGACCTGGACCGGACGGTAGCTGCCGCGTTACTGGCCTCGATGAAACCCAGATCGGCGGCCAAGATTCTTGACGCCTTGAGCCGAGAAGAGGCCGCTGAGATAAGCCGGTTGTTTTTGACCATGCCGGTAGAGTAGAACAGCGCATTCGCCGCCTTATCTGAGAGCTCACCCAAAAGAGCTTAGCCGCAGGGCGATCGAGGTTTTCCCATCACCCAAGTGAGATCCGTCCGCCATCCTCCCACTCGGTGGCAGAGTCTGCAAGCTTTTGTTTTAATTAATAATGAACTATGATAAAAAATAGCAACCCATGATGCATGAGAAGCCCTGATTGAGTGCAGGGTAAGCCTTTTGAGAGGGACAATTTGGATCTGTCGACGATTTTAGGAGTGATTGCTGCCTTCGGGTTAATGCTCGCAGCCATTCTTCACGGAAGTCCGCTCACTATTTTCTTCAATATCCCTGCCCTGATGATCGTGCTTGGCGGCACCACCGGAGTGGCATTCATCCATTTCCCCTTCAAGGACCTTCTCGAGGCATTCAAGGTAGCTCAAAAAGCTGTTTTTCACCGCGAAACCTCCATCAAAGATTACATCACGCAGATCATGGGATACGCGAATAAGGCCAGAAAAGAGGGAATTCTCGGTCTGCAGGGTGAACTTGACTCCATTGAGGACGATTTCCTGGCCAGAAGCGTACAGATGGCAATCGACGGCCAGGAGCCGAATACACTCGGTTCCATGCTCAATACCGAAATCGATTATATCCGGCAGCGCCACCTCAAAGGAGCCAATATTTTTATCTCCATTGGCACCTATGCCCCCGCCATGGGTATGGTCGGTACTCTGATCGGACTCGTGCAGATGCTTCAGAATCTTAACGATCCTTCGAGAATCGGCCCAGCCATGGCGGTCGCCCTGCTGACCACCTTTTATGGAGCCGTAATCGCCAATGTAATCTGTCTGCCGATCGCTGGAAAACTCAAGAACAGATCGGAGTCCGAGATCCTTGTCAAAACGCTTATCATAGAAGGAATGCAGTCTATTTTATCGGGCGAAAACCCCCGCCTAATTGAACAGAAGCTGCACGCCTATATTTCTCCCAAATTGAGGGCCACAACGTTCGATCGCTGAGGGCTGATGAGTTAATGACCAAAGGTAACGCCAGTCAATATGAGCCCAAAGAAGGCAAGACTGATCCCTGGGGAATTCGCTTCCCGCCGTGGCTGATCACCTACTCAGACTTGATAACCCTGCTTCTCACCTTATTCATCCTGCTCATGTCCATGGCCGACCTTGATCCGGTCAGGTTTACCGAGGCCTCGAATTCCTTGAAAGGCGCCTTTGGAATTCGGCCCCACCCTCCTGGATCGGAAGTGATTATTCCCGTCTTCCCGGCCCCCTCCTCCGAGCCCGATCCATATAGAAGTTCGCTAATAAATAATCTGCAACGCTCCCTCACGCGTGAGTTTGAAGAACTGGAGGGCGGGTTCGGCGATATTCAAGCGCTACCCATAGGATCGGACACCCTGCTGGTTCGTATGAATGAGTCCGTGCTCTTCCCTGCGGGCAGTGATACCTTGCAAAAAACTGCCCACCCCGTTCTTGATAAAATCGCCGACGGTGTCAAGGACCACCCCATTGAGGTTCGCATCGAAGGTCATGCCGATGAAATCAACCCGGGGTCGAGCCGGTTTACCAACAGTTGGGAGCTCTCTACCGCACGTGCGGTGAGTGTGCTGCGATATTTTGTCAGCCACAGGCTGATTGCCACTGAACGATTATCAGCTGTCGGCTACGGCGCCGAACATCCACTCATCGAAGATCCTTCTGACCCCGACAGTCATCTGAACAGGCGTGTCGATATCATTCTAAAAGCGAATTTCGCATCAGGCACAACTCCTGCAAAAGAACAGAGAAGCGCAATTCCTCTGTAAAAATTTTGACACCGGCCCTTCCTGAACGGCGGGATTTAAAATGGCCACCAACAAGAACAACATGCAAGACAGTAGAGGTGCTGCCGGTCGAAAAAGTCTAGCTATAGTCGCAGTTCTTCTCTTGCTGAGCGCAGCTATTTCAGGCACTTGGCTCTATTATACCAGTGATCCCGGAGCTGCCGGCTCGAGTTCCGACGAGGCCAACCTGCAGCAAGGCGACTCTCGGGCGGAAATCGGACCGATGATTGATATCCGCGAGTTTATCGTCAATATTATCAGCGAGGACAACAGCCATTACTTAAGAATCTCAATGACCATTGAATTGTCCAATAAGGACGCCTATGATGAAATGAATATGCGCATGCCGCAGATCAGGGATGCGATACTCATGTTGGCCAGCAGCAAAACCTTCGAGGAACTCTATGATGTGCACGGTAAAAAACAACTGAAGGCGGAACTGCTTATCGAGCTGAACGAGATGTTGACCAGAGGCGAAGCCGTGGCTGTATATTTCAATGATTTCGTTGTTCAGTAACGAGGATCACAGCAAAGCCGGACATGGAACCCATCCTCTCTAAACAGGAAATAGCCGATCTGCTGCAAACTTTGCAGCACGAGGGGGCGGCTGTCTCAAGGCAGGGACCTGATGAGATCACGGGAAGTGGCGCCGACCATCCAGAGATTGATCTCTTTGCACTACCCGCGGGCACGCTTCAGCCGACGGAAATTCCCAACTTTGATCTGATTATTGAGCGGTTCCGTGTTGTCTTCAGCAGATCTCTTTCCCGCCATCTGCAGCGGACGGTTTCGATGACAACTATTGAGAACCAGACAGTACCATTCAGCGACTACCTGGTAGTTAAAGAGCAGCGTCGGATCATTGGAATGCTTGGCCTGAAGCCCATGAACAATAGTCTCCTGCTGAGCTTTGATGCCTATCTCTGGTTTCTATTGCTTGAAATTCTCCTCGGCGGAGTCAATAGCCCCGGCATGAATGTACCGGACCGGTCACCTACCAGGCTGGAGTTGAGTCTGCTTACCTCTATGATGGAAACTGCCTGTAAGTCCTTGGATCAAGCATTTCTGCCACTGTTGCAGATCAACAGCTCGGTAATCGAAACCGCAAGCGAGTCCCGGGCACGCTCTTTTGCTTCTCCGACCTCGGTGATGATAGTCTATCGTTTCCAAGTTCAAGTAGATGAGGAATCTGGTATTCTTGAACTGGTCACCCCGATCGATGCGCTTTTACCCTATAAATCTTCGCTTGCAAAACTCACTCAGCTGAACAGTATCGAAGGCAGGAACTGGCCCAATGTCATCAAAAACAATCTTGATACCATGCCGATAACCATAATGGCCCAGAGCTGTGTAATTGATCTCAGCATACAACAGCTCATCGATCTCAAGGTGGGAGATGTCATCCCCATCGATCCAGAACCCGACGGCTCGGTAAAAATTCTGGTGGAAGGCATCCCTAAATTTTCAGGATTTCAGGGATCAGAGAATCATAAAAAAAGTGTAAAAATCACAGATATTTACCAATAATCAGAGGGGCGACACACCATGAATCCGGCCGATGCACCAGAAAAAGATCCCCGACCCGACCCAGAAGAACTGAGAGATCTTCTAGAAGAAAGCTTCAATGGTTCAGGATCGTTCGATGAAATCTCCGCACCTGAAGAAACCTCTCAAAGCCGAGGTCTTCAGTTTCTCTACGATGTCCCTCTTCAGGTTTCCGTGGAGGTGGGCAGATGCAAAATCCTGCTCAAGGATCTGCTCGAAATGGGTGCTGGACAGATTATAGAGCTTGATAAAAGCACAGATGAGCCGCTTGATCTCTATGTGAATTCAAGATTGATCGCCCGGGGCAAGCCGGTAATGGTCGGGGATAAATTCGGTATCAAGCTGACCGATGTAATCAGCACCAGTGACCGCATCGAAAAACTTGGTTGATCCCCATCTTTGATACTCTATAATGGAAGCCTGAATTGTCGGGCCAGTGTACCTTTGAGATATAAACTCAGCACATTCGATTGGCCATGCTTCACCGCAAGATGGTTCTGAGGTAAGTGGCATAATGGCAGACACTCACCCTAATTCAGCCACCAAGGTTATATCGATCACCAGCGGCAAAGGCGGTGTCGGTAAAACCGCCGTGGTTGTGAACATAGGCATCTGCCTTGCGAGGTCAGGCAACAAGGTCCTCATTCTCGATGCCGATCTTGGTCTGGCAAATGTAGACGTCGTGTTTGGTCTCACCCCTGCCTACAACCTGAACCACTTCTTCTCAGGAGAAACGGACCTTGAGTCCATCATGGTAAAAGGGCCCCATGATATTAGGATTCTACCTGCAGGATCAGGGCTGCAGTCCTTTATTCAGCTCGACAGCGACCATAAGCTCAAGTTGCTCGACGGGCTCGACTGCCTGAACATCGACTTCGACTACCTTCTCATCGATACCGAAGCCGGCATTTCCGAGAATGTCACCTATTTCAATACTGCTGCCCAGGAAATCCTGCTGGTAACAACACCAGACCCCACCGCCATCACCGACGTCTACGCCCTGATGAAACTGCTTTCCACGAGATATCATGAAAAGCATTTCAATCTCGCCGTCAATATGGTTGTCAATGAGGAGGAAGCCCTCGATGTCTACCGTAAATTAAGCATCGTCTCCAATCGCTACCTGGATATCTCCATTGATTATTTCGGCTCAATTCCATATGACCGGCAGATGTCTGAGGCGATAAGAAAACAGCAGGCAATCGTCGAGCTTTATCCGCAGGGCGCCATAGCCAGTGCCTTCACTGCACTCGCTGAACGTATAGTCACTATAACCAGCCGCCGTTATCCCAAGGGAAGTGTGCAGTTTTTCTGGAAGCAGCTGCTGCAAGCTGACTCGGGTTGATGCACAGGGCTATTGCAATAAATTATAATTACAGGAAATTATCAAAGAGCGGTAGACCAGCTTGGGTTGAAATAGCCGGTCGATCGTGCTACCATCGATTGTCATGCTGAAATTGTCTCTAGCGAGGCAGACAGATAGGAACCTTTTCAGGCAGGCGTTTCCCATGGACGACAAGGCGGCATTAAGTAAAATTCCCGATCTGAAACCAGTAAGGATTTACCTGCCGATCAAGAATAACAATCAGCGGTATCGGACCCAGGCCGTGTACAAATCCGCTTCACCACCTCGGTTTGAGCTGCGGTTTCAACCAGGAATTTTACCCCTGGACTACCTTGACCTTGAGAAAAGTTGTCTGGTCAACGTAGATTTCGGCGGCCCCAATATCTCCATGGAAGCCAGCATAGCATCGGTCACCCCTGTCGTTCTGGGCATGAAAGCTGAACAACTTGTCAGCCATGCTCAGATGCGCGAATTTTTCCGGGTTGATGCGATCACCGACGTGATATCCAAATCATTTCAGCCCGAATTTTTTGGCAGCCAGGGCCGCGGCTGGGCAATCCGTGGCAAAACCATTGACATAAGCGGCAATGGCATTCTCGCCGCTTTTTCTGAGAAACCTCCGGGTGATGAACTGGTAAGGCTGGAACTTTCGTTGCCCGAACGTGAGGGGCAACTAATCAAGTTGTTGGCAAGACAGGTCAGAGGCCAGCAGGTCGATGAGAACCAGTGGGAAACCGCCTATCATTTTCAGAATATTTCCTCGGAAGACAGGGATAAGATCATCGGCTGCTGCCTGGAAATTCAGCGCCGACTCCTGAGGCTCAGAGTCGATGTGACTAATTGAGCAGATGCACGGCGGCTCAACCAGCTGAGATGTATAACTCATCTTCTTTCCCTGTAACGCACCACGTTCGATTGCCCTGCGCTCGATTTGCATGCGATTGGTTCTCTACTTGCGAAACTTTTTCCCTATCCTCCTGTTGCTGACCATGATGGTCATATCCTGCAGTTCCACAACAACTCCAGAGGAGATCGCCGCCACCTTCATCAAGCAGAGCGAAACAGCATTTGAGGAAGGCAATATCCTAGCCCTGAAGAAACTTGTTTCCTCGAACTATCAAGATACTCATAACCGCGGTGCCGGCGATGTCATCGCTATCGCGGCAGCGTACATAAGAAGTTCAAAGTCAATGCATCTTTTGTCAGATCTGGATTCAGCTTACTTCGAGGGCGATCTTATACAGGCCAGGGTACTCACCGCCTTTGCGGCACGACCAATCATGGATAAATCGGTTCTTGGCCGGATGCAGGCAGACATTTACTGGTTTGATATCACCCTTGCAGAAGAGAGCGGCGGATGGAAACTGGTCGCAGCCTTGTGGCAGCAGGCAACGGTCGAGGATTTTTTTGAAGACCGCAGCCGAGACTGATTAGAGGCTTTTGCCACCGGTTCGTAACTCCTCGTCATAGGCCTTCTGTCCTGACGATACCCCTGAAAACATGGACTGCTCCAGATAAATCATGATATAGAGGACACCGACTAAAAGAACGATCAGGGCAGTTGCCTTGAAAAGTTCCTTTGGTTTCTTGACAGCTGCGATGATGACTATGAAGAGCAGAACCCCGGCAGCAATATAGTTGGTGGTGAAAAACGTAAATATTCTGATAAGAAACTGTTCAACTGCCTGCATTGAGCGCTCCTTGTAAGTTCACCATATCGCCCCTCAACGATTTGATTATAGCAAAGAAATTGAGCCATTTGCAAAACGATCTTTTCACCCACACTCTGCGTTATGCTAAACATTTTATCCTCGGAATATCAATCATATGCCTGTGCTAAAATTTCTCGCAGGCCTTGATTGTGAACGAAAATCTTAGTTTTGCAAAAGGCTCAATTGTTAACGAATAAAGACCAACACATATTTTTGTCCCAAATACTTCTCGATAGGTGCTCTTTTTTGTCGTCAGAAAAATTTTTCCCCGCAGCAAATCCCTAACCTGTTGAGATCAAATCCCATTTTATTTTGTCACAAAAAGTACAAATTTTTTGCTCTTGACTATCGTACATACGCTTTTATACTTTGTCCTAACCGGACTCTGAAGCTTTCCTGTTATGCCAGTTTATTTTCAATAATTCCAATACTTAAGATGCATGAGTTGTGGTGGCAGGGTCTGGACAAAAGAGGCTCAAGAAAACAATCACCACGCTCCGAAGAAGAGGGCTTTCCCCGGGTTCGCCAGGGGCAAGAGATCTTAGATGACATTACTCGAAGGTTTGCTCTGGTTGACGCTTAATGTCTACCACGAAGCGAGATCGGAACCGCAGATAGGTCAGGTGGCGGTTGCCCACGTGACCTTGAACAGGGCCTCAGAAACCCAGTTGCAGCTAAAAGATTTTATCAAACAGCGCTACAAGTTCAGTTGGACGTTCCAGAAAGATTCATATCTTCCAGATGACCCGTATGCTTTTCTGAAGTGCTTGCACTCTGTGTATCTGGCTCTTAAAACTCCTGATTTTACAAACGGGGCGACCCACTATCATCTCGATACCATCACCCCCACCTGGGCATCAGGGTTTACCTACATTGCCCAGTACGGCTCGCACAAATTTTATAAGCAGTAAAAGAAGGGGCATCACCGCGCGGTGATGCCCCAGCCTCAGGATGAAAAGGCTCAGGCCTCCGCGGCTTTTCTTATGGCTTCTTCCATGTCCTGCAGCCTGGTTTCCGACATCCTTATGGAAATCGGATAGACGAGGGTACGGTCCAGCAGAGCAGCTGACGCAGGCAGGGCCTGTGGGTCGTAAATTACTCTTCTCTTTCCGCCAGGCTCGGCAAAGGGCCAGCCGCTTTTGGCCTGAGTGGAGCCGGCCAGCAGATGCTCCCACTTGGGATAGAAGTGCCAGCTGTTTTCCGCCCAACAAATTGATGGGGCGCCGTTTTCCTGCAGGACTCGACCGACTCTTCTGCGATGATCTGAGTCCTCCAGGGTAAAGGACAGAAAGGTTGCGCTGTCCCCGGCGGGATCAATAAGTTCTCGAAAGCTGGCGCCGGGGATGCTCGCGATACACTCTTTCAGCCTGTTTTTGTTTTTTTTCTGGGCGGCAATCATCGAATCGAGCTTGGCCAGCTGAGCAATGCCGATAGCCCCCTGTAACTCCATCATCCTATAGTTGAAGCCAATGAAAGAACGTCCTTCACCACCGCGGCCGCCGGGGTTGACCGCATGATCATGTCCGTGATCTTGGTACTCAGACATCTCAGTATGAAGCTTCTGGTCGTCGGTGATGATCATCCCCCCCTCTCCCGTGGTCATGGTTTTGACCGCATCAAAAGAGAAGGTTCCGCACGTTCCAAAAGTACCGAGATACTTTCCATGGATGTGGCCGCCGGCCGCCTGGGCCGTATCCTCAAGCACGGGGATGCCGGCCTCATCTGCTATTTCCACTATGTCCTGGATGTGTGCGGCAGTACCCAGCATGTGTACAGGGATGATGCAGGCTGTTTTTTCAGTAATTTTACGTTTGAGATCGGCAGGATCCATATTCAGCGTCGCATCGATTTCTGTGAATACCGGCAGCGCTCCGACTTCAAGGATTGCCTCCCAGGTGGCGACGAAGGTAAATCCCTGGGTGATGACTTCATCTCCCGGTCCTACTCCCAAAGCCTTCAAGGCAACCTTCACTGCAGCGGTACCCGAGCTCACTGCCTGTGCATAACCGGCTCCTGTATAGGCGGCAAATTTTTCCTCAAACTCTTTTACCTTGTAAATACCCCGACGCTGATCGCCAAATTCGTAGCGAAACAGAACTCCCGTATCGAGAACCTCGAGGATCTGCCTCTTCTCCTCCTCGCCAAATATTTCAAAACCAGGCATTGTTCTTCCTCCTCAACGTGCACCCCTATCTACCTGAAAATGTGCTTAAGTCACTGGTCATTTGCAACAATTTTACCTGTAAAGCGCGATATTGTCGATAAGTCTTATCCGCTGATTTACTCGAATTGCGCCAAGAACACGGCATCGCCCCCTCACCTGCGCAACCTCTTGAAGATTCTCCTCATCGACAATTGTCAGATACTCGAGGGTACAGAAGCTGCTCTTCTCAATCAGGGCCACTGCCTGGGCGCGCAGATCATCGACGTCGGCACCATCTTTTTCTTTTTGTACCCTCCGCCAGATCAACTGCAAGGCTTGATGGAGTACCAGTGCGTCCCGGCGTTCAGACTCGCTCAGGTAACTGTTTCTTGAACTCATGGCAAGTCCATCGTCTTCTCTGACAATGGGCACCCCGACAATCGATGAGGAGAAATTCAAGTCCTCGGTGAGCTGGCGAATGATCTGCAGCTGCTGAAAATCTTTTTCTCCGAAGAAGGCATAGTCCGGGTGGATGATGTTGAACAGTTTGGTAACCACCGTGGCGACCCCGGTAAAATGTGCGGGGCGGTCAAGACCGCACATACCGTTTGCCAATCCGGCCACCGATACCTCCGTCTGATGACCGGGGCGGTATATTTCCCCAGGCTCTGGACAGAACATCAGATCGACACCGCATCCTCTCGCCTTATCACAGTCGCCTTCAAAATTGCGGGGATAGACGTCGAGGTCTTCTTCCGGTCCAAATTGAGTGGGATTGACGAACAGCGATACGATCGTCTTGTCAGTTCTGCCCACCGACGTGCGCATAAGTTCCAGGTGCCCCTCGTGAAAAAAACCCATGGTCGGCACCAGGCCAATGATGTGTCCGCGCTGTCGCCACCCGGAAACGATTTCTCGAGTCTCTGCTATGGACCTGACTATTCTCACTGGGCCGCCTTGATCCTGGCGATTTTTTCTTCAACCATAACCCTTTGCAGAGCGTCGGCAGGGTCCAGTTCGGTGAGGTATTGCTCGTATAGTTCCAGCGCCTGCTCCCGATTACCCTGCAGCTCCCGAACGCGCGCCGACCCCAGGAAACCGATGTCTTTATACCCCTCCACCTCCATCAGCGCACCATACTCGTTCACTGCCTCGTCGAAATTGCCTGCGGCTTCTGCAGATTGGGCAATACCGACTGAAACAAGCGGCCAAAGGGGAGACGAAGGTTTGATATCGTCTCTGAGCTCTTTAAACTTCTGCTGCGCCTCACTCATTTGCGAGTTTTCCATGAACTCCTGTGCCGCATTGATGCGTGCCCACAGCGCTGCGTCCGTACCGCCATAGTCTTTTTCCACCTCGGCCAGTTTGTCGAGCATTTCCTGCCCGCTTAATTCCTGGGCAGCGAACAGCGCTTCCGTACTCTTTTCAATTCTGCCGTCCCGGTAAGAATCGTAAAGAGACCAACCAACAATCAGAATCACCAGTCCTGCAGCGGCAGCCTGGACCAGTCTTTTATTTTCTCTGACGAACTTAACCGCAGCCGGCGGAAGATTGAGCTGCTCAAGCAAGCCTTCGAGATTGTTTTTCTCTCTTTCGTCAACGTATTCCTTTTCGAAGATGTCTTCCTTCGCCATCTGAATTCTCCTGAATACTCACCTTCATTTTTATTGTTTTTGAAATCAGCGAGTCATATAT
>JARFQM010000252.1 GCA_029287755.1 Desulfofustis sp.
AAAAGATCGTTTTGCAAATGGCTCCAATGTAAAAATGTCAGAATGTGTACTGAATAGATAGCCTAATTGACTCTAATCCACCAGTCCTGGAAACCGCGCAGTTGATTTTTACTCAATTATCCTCTCCGCGGCCGAGCTGAAGATTAGCTGGAAGAAGGTAAGGATCTTGTATATTTTGGAGCGATGAAAGCTTGATCCGCACCACCTCAAAAACAGCAGACCCAGGCAGGAGAACAGATGATTGCAACGCAGAGAATCGACCCTCAACAGCTCATGGATTTCGCCTCCGCCGTCTACGTCGATGCCGGCCTGCCGGAAGATGACGCCTGGCTGGTGGCCGACACCCTGGTCCAGGCGGATCTGTGGGGACATCAGTCGCACGGTGTCCTGCGCCTGGGCTGGTATCTGGATCGAATCAGAAACGGGGTGATGACACCGGTCACGGTTTCGGAGCTTGAAGTTGACGCCGGCGCGGTAGCGCTCATCAACGGCCGGGACGGCGTGGGCCAGGTCCTGGCCCGTCAAGCCTGCAGGGAAGCGGTCACACGTGCCCAAAAACATGGTATCGCTGCGGTGGGGGTGCACAGTTCGAATCACTTCGGAACCTGCATGTATTACACGCGCCTCGGCGCGCTTGACGGCTGCGTGATGCTGCTCACCACCAACGGCGGCCCGGCCATGGCGCCGTGGGGAGGCAGCCAGAAAATCATCGGCACCAATCCCTGGTCGGTGGCCGCTCCCGCCGGAACATTCCCTCCCCTGCTGGTTGACATGGCCAACACGGGCGTGGCCCGCGGCAAGATTTATCTGGCCAAAAACAAGCAACTGCCGATACCGCTCGGCTGGGCCCTCAACAGCAAGGGGGAGCCCACCACCGACCCCCAGGAAGCCATCGACGGCATTATTCTGCCCATGGCGGAGCACAAAGGCTATGCTATCGCCCTGATGGTCGATATGCTCTCGGGGGTGCTCACCGGCAGCGGCTTTCTCTCAGCTGTTCAGAGCCCCTACAGAACCAGTGACAAAAGTAATTGCGGTCACCTGATGATCGCCATGAACATCGAAGCTTTTCAACCGCTTGAGCGGTTTCAGAAGCGCATGGAGGAATTTCTCAGAGAAATAAAATCGGTGCCTCCGGCCAAAGGGCATGACCACGTATTTTACCCGGGGGAAAGAGAGGCCAGCAGCGATCTTCGTCAGCGCCGGGAGGGGCTGCTCCTGGCCAAGGACACCGTGGCGAGTCTGAGGCTGATTGGCAAAGAAACCGGACTCAGCGCCACGCTGCCTTGCTAATCGTGTAGCCTCAAGCACATGGTCGACGCGGGGTTGCGTAAGGGGACACAATACCTATCGTGTCCCTACAAAGCTATCCCACCCTGCAACCACCCATCTAGACGGAGGATGATATGGCGGAAATAAAGGTGCTGAGTCTGGAAGCAATCCCGGAAGCGCTGTTGATGGCCGAACGTTATCGCTTACTCAACGAGCCCGATGAGGCCGAATCGATCTGCCTCGACATCCTGGCCGTTGATGCCGAACACCAGGAGGCCCTGATCACTCTGCTGCTGGCGCATACCGACAAATTCAGGGACAACAGGCTGATGCCGGCTTTTGACCAGGCCAAGGAGATCGTCGCTCGACTCGGCGACGCCTACTGCAAATCTTACTACCTGGGGGTGATTTTCGAACGGCGGGCCAAGTATCACCTGAAACAGGGCGGGCCGGGGGCCGGAAATGTCGCCCACGGCTGGCTCGTCAAGGCCATGAATGAATACAGGGAAGCTCTGACCAGCTGCGACCCCGGCAATCAGAAAGCGGTGCTGCGTTTGAATTCCTGTGTACGGCTGCTGAATAATAATCCGGAGATCAAGCCGGACAGCTCCGACCAGAGAGAACCCCTGCTCGATTCCTTCGATACGCCCCATTGAGGGGCAGGAGTCCTGATCCGGGCCAGATCTGGCGTTGCCCAGTAAGCGGTGCAACCCGCCGGCGACCGCCCGTTCCGTGTGCTTATCTTACTTTTCCCCTTTGCGCTCCTTGATCATCCGCTTGGTCTGGTTGATTCGCTTGGTGATCAGGATGGAGCGCGGGCAGGCCTGGGTGCACTTGAAATGGTTCTCGCACAGCCAGACTCCGTCGTCCGCGTCGAGCACCGGCAGGCGCTCGTCGGCGCCCCTGTCGCGTGAATCGGCCAGGAACCTGAAGGCCTGGGCGATGGCAGCGGGGCCAATGAAGGCCGGAGACTCCTCGGGTATCGGACAGGCCGAGTAGCAGGAGGCGCAGAGGATGCAGTTGGTTGAGTCGTCGAATTGCAGCCGCTCTTCCGGGGACTGGATACGCTCCTTCTCGGCCACCGGTTGGTCGTTGATCAGGTAGGGTTTGATCGCCCGATACTTGGCGAAGAATTCCGCCTGGTCGACGATCAGGTCGCGCTGGACCGGCAGGTAGCGCAGCGGCTCAACCAGCACCGTAGCGCCGTCTTCTTTGGCCACCTCCTTGACCAGCGTTTTACAGGCCAGCCCATCCTTGCCGTTGATGCGCATGGCGTCCGAGCCGCAGACGCCGTGGGCGCAGCTCTTTCTGAAGCCGAGGCTGCCGTCCTGAAAACGTTTTATATCCATCAAGGCGTCAAGCAGCCGGGCGTTGGGGTCGGCCTCCACCGTAAATTCCTGGTAGTAGGGAGCCTCGTCGGTAGCGGGGTTGTAACGCTGTATTTTTATCGTGATCTGCATCGATCTCCTCCTTCACTGCTAGTAACTGCGCGGCTTGGGTTCCCAGATCGAGGTGTCGACCTCTTTGTAGTCGAGCCTCACCCCGTCGCCATCCAGATAGGCAAGGGTATGTTTGAGCCAACTGTCGTCGTCGCGCTCCGGGTAATCCTCCCGGCTGTGGGCGCCCCGACTTTCCTGCCGTTTTAACGCCGATTCCGCGGTGATCAGCGACAGGTCGAGCAGGTTGCCAAGTTCGATCAGTTCGAGCAGGTCGGTATTAAACTGTTTACTGCTGTCCTGCACGCGCACGGTAGCATAGCGCTGGCGCAGCTCTTTGATCTCCTCGACCGCGGCGGCCATGTGGTGTTCGTTGCGGTAGATGCCGATTTTCTCCATCATGGTCGTCTGCATCTCATCGGAGATGTGCCCGCCGTGCGGTCCTTCCGAGCCGTCGGTCAGGCGGCCGATAAAGGACTGGGCCTCGGCGGCGGCCGAGTCATCGACCGCGGGCATGGCCGCCTGCTTGACATAATCGGCGATATGCAGGCCGGCACGGCGGCCGAAGACCACCAGATCGAGCAGGCTGTTGGTCCCCAGACGGTTGGCACCGTGCACCGATACGCAGGCGCACTCCCCGGCGGCGTAGAGGCCGTCGACCACGGTGCCGTCCTTGTCGAGCAGGACCCTGCCGTCGGTGTCGGTCGGTATGCCGCCCATGGCATAGTGGGCGGTGGGCAGCACCGGCATGGGCTTGTCGGCCGGGTTGATGCCCAGGTAGGTTTTGCAGAAGTCGGTGATATCGGGCAGCTTGGTACCCAGCACGTCGGCACCGAGATGGGTGGCGTCGAGATGGACGTAGTCGTCTATTTTGCCGTCACCCCGTATGCCTTTGCCCTTGAGTACCTCGGTCTGAATCGAACGGGCGACGATGTCCCGCGGCGCCAGGTCGAGCAGGGTCGGCGAATAACGTTCCATGAACCGTTCACCGTCGCGGTTGCGCAGGATGCCGCCCTCGCCCCGTACCGCCTCGGAAATGAGAATGCCGAGCCCCATGATGCCGGTGGGGTGAAACTGAAAAAACTCCATGTCCTCGAGGGGAATGCCCCGCCGGGCGCAGACCGCCGGTCCGTCGCCGGTGTTGGCATAGGCGTTGGAGGTGATCTTGAAGATGCGGCCAAAGCCGCCGGTGGCGAAGAGCACCGCCTTGGCAGCAAAGATGTGAAGCTCCCCGGTGGCCAGTTCGACCACCACCAGGCCGGAGCAGACGGTGCCGTCCAGGATCAGGTCGACGACCTGGAATTCATCGAAAAAGGCAACATCGTTTTTAATGCACTGCTGATAGAGGGTCTGCAGGATCATATGGCCGGTTCGATCGGCGGCGTAGCAGGCCCGCCGCACCGGCCCTTCGCCGAAATTCCTGGTGTGGCCGCCGAAGCGCCGCTGGTCGATTCTGCCCTCCGGCGTGCGGTTGAAGGGCAGCCCCCGATTCTCGAGATCGTAGACCGCCTGGACCGCTTCTTCGGCCAGGATCTTGGCGGCCTGTTGGTCGACCAGGTAGTCGCCCCCTTTGACCGTGTCGAAGGCGTGCCATTCCGGCTTGTCCTCTTCGACATTGCCCAGGGCCGCGCTGATGCCGCCCTGGGCGGCTCCGGTGTGGCTGCGGACCGGGTAGAGTTTGGAGAGCACCGCTGTTTTCGACTTGCGGCTCGCCTCCAGGGCGGCGTATAGACCGGCACCGCCGGAACCTACGATGATGGTATCGAATTGGTGAATCACGAGGGCCTCCTTCGGCATGCTTGTTGATGGACAGAAGGTGCAATGAGACGTATTAAAGCAGGTAGCGGCGGCGCAAACAAGACTTTTCTGGTACTGTCAACTCGGCCGGCGGATGTTGTATCCAGGCCTGTCAATTCCGCACAGTTCCATTATCTGTTCCGGGCTGCCCCATTTTGAAGAGCAGAGGAGACGCGTGGTGATGAGCGACCAGCAGAGAAAGGAGAAGATTCGTTGCCAATGGTGCGCTGACGATGCGCTGTACCGAGCCTATCACGATGAGGAATGGGGGGTGCCGGTGACGGATGACCGGCTGCTCTTCGAATTTCTGGTGCTCGAAGGGGCCCAGGCGGGTTTGAGCTGGCTCACCATCCTCAAGAAGCGGCAGAACTACAGAGAGGCGTTCGACAACTTCGACTGCCGGCAGGTCGCCAGGTACTCCGAGCGAGACGTCCAACGCTTGCGCGCCGACGCGGGCATCGTTCGCAATCGACTCAAGATTGAGTCGGCCATCAAAAACGCCCGCAGATTCATCGCCATCCAGGAGAAGTACGGCTCCTTCAGCACCTATCTCTGGAATTGGGTTGACGGCACTCCCCTGCAGAACGACTGGAGAACAATGGCCGAGGTGCCGGCCCGCACCCCTCTCTCCGACGCCTTGAGCAAGGATTTGAAAAAACGAGGCTTTTCCTTTGTCGGCTCGACTATCTGCTATGCCTTCATGCAGGCAGTCGGGATGGTGAACGATCACACCACCGACTGCTTTCGCTATCAGGAAATCAAGGCGCTGGCGCCCTGACCCGCTCAGCGGCTTACAGGGCGCTCAATTGCTCCAGTATCTCCGCCGGTTCCATCCGCACCGTATGGTCAACATCCAGAAAGGCATAGCTGATGCGCCGGTCGGAATTCACCACGTAGGTGGCCGGGACGGGCAGTTCAAAACTCTCATCGCCATTGGCGCCTGCCACATCCAAGCCGAACTTGTCGTACAATTTGAGCAGCTCTTCATCGAGTCGGAAAACAATTCCGTACTGGGCCGCAATGGCATTACCCTGATCCGAGAGCACATCGAAAGTGAGTTCGTGCTTTTCTGCCATGGAGAGCGTACCATCGGGTAACATCGGGGAGATTGCTATCAAACTTGCCCCGGCTTCCCTGATGGCCGGATAGATGTCCTGCAGCGCCTTCACCTGAAGGTTGCAGTACGGTCACCAGACCCCGCGGTAGAAGGTCACCACGGCTGGTCCATCGGCCAGCCTCTGCTGCAGCGAGACGGTCTGGCCGGTGGCGTCGGGCAGTGCAAAAAGCGGGGCCGTATCCCCTTCTTTGTGGGCCCGATCAATGATGTCGGAGGCTCTGAGCTTGGCCATGGCTCCGCTCATGATGGCGACCACTTCCGGAGGCGCTTTTTTGAGAAATCCTTCTTTCTGGGCTGCTAACTGCTCTGCAAGGGTCTGCATTATATATCTCCTGGGATTAGGTTTTAGAAAAGCTCAGTATACTTAGGTTTCAAACTCTCTAACCTGCTTGACAACAGAGGCTGGGTGCGGCGCGTTGGTATCTCCCACCCCGCTTCCACCAACCACGACGATAAGTACTCTTCTTGTAAAGTCGGAAAATCAGGTTTTTATTCAAGATCATCTGTAGCGGATTTTCCGTCGGGAGTGATGCCCACCGCGTCCTTACCCCGCGATTTGATTCTGAACATCGCTTCGTCGGCCAGCGCCAGCAGACTCTCCCGGTCTTGCGCATCATCCGGATAGGTGGCAATGCCGAAACTGGCCGACATGTGTACTTCCAGTCCTTTGCCGGTCAGGTAGGTCGTCTCTTTCATCCGGGCCCTTATCCGCCGGGCCTGCTCCAGGGCCTCGTCCTTGCCGGTATCCGGCAGGACCAGGACAAATTCATCACCGCCGTAAGCGACGCCGAAAGCCGGATCGGCAAGATTCTCCTGGAAGGTTCTCGCCACTTCCCGCAGGGCCTGGCTGCCGTTCAAGTGCCCATGGGTATCGACAATCTGCTTGAAATTGTCCATGTCGAGGAATACCAGGGAAAACGGCTTGCCGCTCTTCCGGCTCTGGGCTATGAGCATATCCAGTGCCTTGTAGAGATAGCGGGTATTGAACAGATCGGTGAGGCTGTCGTGGTTGGCCAGATAGCGGAACCGCTCCCTGCTCTTACGCAGTTTTTCCTCGGCTTCTCGCTTTTCCGTGTTGTCGATGATTATGCCCTCGATAAAGGTCTGGCCGTCGGTGCCTTCCGCCAGCCGCGCATTGATCAGAGCCCACACCGTCCGACCGTCGGGACGCACCATCTCCACCTCGAAGTTTCTGATAACGTATTGTTTCTTCAGGGCCTCAATCAGCAACTGGCGCTCCGCAACATTTTTATAAAAGCCCTGCAGGCCGCCTGGATGGCTGAGCAGTTCAGAGGTCGAATCAAAGCCGAAGAATGCGGCGAAGGCGGGGTTGGCCCTCAGAAGCCGCCCATCCAGGGTGCACTGGTACATGCCCTGCACCGCGTTTCTGTACATGGTCCGATAGCGAGACTGAGCCTGCTGCAGGTCGTCGAGGGTGCTTTTAATTTCGGTCAGATCGGTCAGAAAGACAAAATGTCCGATCGGGTCGTCATCCTGGTCACGGATCATACTTCTCTTGCAGAGCAGAGGAATGGTACCGCCCCCTTCCTTGAAAAACTCAGCCTCGAAATTCAAATGGTGGCGGTTGGCGAAATGGACGAACACGCTGTCCTGGGCATAGAGGCTCTCAATGGGCTGGTTGATCACCTCCTGCCGATCTTTGCCCAGCAGTTTCAGGAAGGTTTCGTTGCAGGAAGTGACCTTGGAATACCTGTCCAGCTCCAGATACCCCTCAGAAGTCGAATCGATAACCCGCTTGTAACGGGACAAACTTTTTTCGATCTGCTTCTTGCAGTTGACCCTCAGGTCCTCGAGTTCCTGCTCGAGTTCCCTGATCCGCATTTCGAGTCTGTCTGATCCCTGCCCTGTCATCCTATACTCGTACGAGGTGCCGTGGTGGGTGAAAATGGTTCGGTAAAACTAACTATCGTCATATCCTATTCACATTAGGTCGAAATCCTAAAGAGACAAGCTTTGATATGCAGAGAAAATGATTGATAGAAAAGTCTCATGCAGTTTTTAGCCAGGTTTCGCATCTCGGTTTTTTCGACTTGTCCTGGAAAGCACCACAAGATAAAGGGCAGGTTGAATGGATTCGGATAATCGGGGTCCAGAGATTCACGGGCCTTGGTCCCATCGCACCTGGAGAAAATGCCCAACGGCAGAGGAGAGGATGAGCTGGTTTAACGGATCGGTACCGGAAGACTGCCGCGAGTGCCAGACCGGGGTGGAAATGGTCATTGTGCCGCGGACGGTCGATATCGGTGGATTCGAAGTTCACCGGGCGCTGCCGAGGATTGGCAAAACAAGAAATTCGATATCGTTCCGCACGACACAGAGGAATTTATCCCGCTGCCCGACCTGCCCTTCCCGAAACCTTTGTAGTCAGGCTATTGTACTGGATCATCAAAGGCCAGATAAAAGTAGCGGTTCAGGTCGACGATCCCGGCTTCGCCTCCATGGTAGAGGTCGAACTCCTTCTGGAACCAGTCGTACACCTCCCAGAAATTGTCAGCCGACCGGTTTACCCCGTATTTGTTGAGGCGGGCGATAAACTCTTCGCTGCCGTCATAGTTGTCCAGAATTTCAAAAAAATCGTGAAGATCAAACGCATCTACCACAAAAAAATAATTGGGGTAGGATCCGACGAAGCCATCGAGGAAATCGGCCCGGTCCTTGCTCGGGTCAAAGGCTGATGATTCGCGAAACAGATACTTGACATTGTCATGCCAGCGGTCCACCACGACCGAGATAACCTCGTCATCCTCACCCGGAATATTGGTGATGCGCACCCAGGCAACATTGGCGTTATGATCTCCGACATGACGGAAGAAAGAGACGCCCGGGGCGGACACCGCTACAAAACCCTGCATGATGTCCTCGACTTTCGAATAGCTGGCCGGAATTGGAGGATACTCTTGACCCGCCCGCAGATAATTCTGATCAAAGTCGATGCCCGCTGCGACGATCTGGTTGTGCACCAGATCCTCGATCAATTCCCGCTTGGGATCGTCCGTGGCAAACGTCATTTTTGCAGGGACCTTGGCAGCGGTGTACTGCAGCGTGTCGGGCTTGATGCCCTTGTACCAGGAAAGGAACAGGTCACGCCGCATTGCGGCCGGCAGGAAATCGAGAAAATAACTCTCGCCCTCGATCCGCAGGGCATCCATGTAGAACCGGGTGGCCAGTTGGTGCCCGGCTGTACCATAGACATCAAAGCCAGCCACCAGAGAATAATAGATGCGCTCCAGCAGGGGGTAATCGATCACCCACATGGTTTTGGGCAGCCCCCCGAGGACGCCTCGATGCACCGAGGCACTGTCAAAATGCCTGTACACCGTCAGGACCGGGCTGTCATCCGAGCGGGTGCCTTTCCAGAGCATGGTTGTGTCCAGCCCATCGGGATAGTGGGCGCTGTAAAACTGCTGCCGGGCCTTGTAGTAGTCCACCGCCCAGCCGTAATGGGGGTTGTCGAACAAGGACTTGGCCAGGGAATAGTGACTGCCCATCTCACCGGGCAGGCGAAAGTTGTCGAAATGGAGCTTGAGAAACCCGGGATATTTCACCGCCAAATCATAGTCCGGATCCATGAACATGATCCAGAAATGATCATCGATGACGTTCAGCGCCACCTGCCCTTTACAGACCGGTCCACGGATATAGGTCCTGATGGTGTATTCCGCGCTGTCAAGCAGCCACTGGTAGCGCGAGCGGACCGGTATCTGCTCGAAGGCTGCAATTGGATTGGCACTGAGCTCCGTGTCGTAGCCGATCCGGTGGGGAGGGCGCACCCAGTCAGGGGAGATAAACAACTCCTGCACGCGTTGAAAGTGGTCTTCTCCCATCGCAAACACCATGTGCGTCTTGTGGACGATGGTCGAGTAAATCTTCCTGAACCGATAGTAGACAGGGTCGGCTTCGGGATCATCGTAGGGTCTGACCGTTGCCACAATGTCAATCTCCTCCCCCGGCGGTGTCTTTGAGCGCACCAGTTCGTAGAATTCAGCGGAGCCGGTCTCGAAGGTGATATGGGCCAGAAACAGATGCTCGTAGAGGTAGCGGGCCGTCACTTGGTGTTTGGGATCGGGCTGATTCAAAAAGTTCTCCCATTTCTCCAGCATCAGCCGGTCTTTGTCCGGCACCGCCTTAAGCGCCTGCTGTTCCGCGGCGGACGGTCCTTTGGCCCCCTGGCCGAGCCAGCCGGCGATGGTAGTGAACTC
>JARFQM010000313.1 GCA_029287755.1 Desulfofustis sp.
TGCCAGGGCCGCACGGGGGCGTTATTCACCATGGCCGACATGTCGGCACCGGTAAGGGCCATTGTTACCGGGCTATCGGTGGTAATACTGAAAAAACCGGTGATGATCTCTATCACAGGGGTGGTGACCGCATTGCCGACAAGATAATTGGCCCGGAAAAAAGCATATTCATCGGCGACACCGCTCTGGGCAAGGCCCAGGTGCTGCGTTCGCCGGCGGCCCAGGTCCTGAATGGAGGCAAAAAAATCTGCTCTGGTAACCGTTAATTTCGCCATTTTGCCTTCAGCGTGTGAAATTCATCTTTATCGATGGGCTGAAAACGCACCTGATCCCCAGCCCTCAACAGAGTGGGATTGTCCTGATCTTCGGGGGTGAAGAGTGGAACCGGGCAGCGACCGATTATGTGCCAGCCGCCCGGCATTGCCAGCGGGTAGACGGCGGTCATGAAGTCGGCGATAGCAACACTGCCGACAGGAATTTTCGTTCGTGGGGATGAACGTCTCGGCTGCCTCAGGGATTCGGGCACATCCCCCATATAGGCAAACCCGGCACAAAACCCCATGGCATAAACCTTATAGGTTTGTTCCGAGTGCAGCCTCACTGCTTGCTCAATTGATATGCCGCCCTGGTCAGCAATTTCAGGCAAGTCTTCGGCAAATTCCTCATCATAGCAGGCAGGGACCTCGATTAGCCGGGGTTCGACCAGCACCTCATCCTGGCGTTCGAGTTTCTCAAGGCAAGCGGATATAATCGCCTCCGGATCCGCCCCCTCGCTGAAGGATCGGGCCGACAATGTTACCAGAAGGTCGGCAAATACAGGAACGACTTCGACCCAATCACGGTCGAAGGCATCGCGTATTAATTGGGCGGCAATGCCCAACTTAGTGGGCTCGGGCAAGCAGGTCTTATCGCCTGGAAAACGAATCAGATAGCTGAATTCGGAAAGAACCTCAATTCTCATAGGAATCTACCAGTTTCCTGAGCTCGGATATAACGGCGATGCTCGATTCCGAGTCTCCGTGGACGCACAAGGCGTCTACCGGAAATTCGAGTTTCGTCCCGTCAGTAGCTTCTATAAAATTATCTTTACAGAGAATCTCCGTCTGTTTCAGTATGTGCTCGCTGTCATGCACGGCTTTAGGAAGATTGCGCTTGCGAAGACTGCCATCCGGTTCGTAGGCTCGGTCGGCAAACGCCTCCCAGAGCAGGGTTACGCCATGGTCCTCGGCAAGCCGTTCATGGTGCTGCCAGCGAGGTGTTGCCTGAATCATGACGGGGATCTTGGAGTCGTAGCTGGCTATCGCCTGAAACACGGCGAGGAGAATGGTGTCGTGGGCCATCATGGTATTGTAAAGCGTACCGTGCGGTTTGACATATCCCAAGGGGGTCCCGGCAGCCTGGCAGAATGCTGCCAAGGCGCCGGTCTGATAGAGAACCATGGTGCGAATCTCAGCCGCGCTATAATCGATACTACGACGCCCGAAACCCTGTAAATCAGGATATCCGGGGTGAGCGCCGACAATCACTTTGTGCCTGACTGCCAGAGCCACCGTTTTTTCCATGACCATGGGGTCGCCGCCGTGGGCCCCACAGGCGATATTAGCCATGTGCACATGCTTCATTACCTCTTCATCGCAGCCAATTTTATAGGCTCCATAGCTTTCGCCCATATCGCAATTAAGTTTCATAACCGCTCACCCTGTCAGATAGTTAGGTCAAGGTCCCGTTTCCCCACCGGCCAGTCCACCGAAGATGGTCTGTACTTTCCTCAGGCATCATCTTTAAATAATGATTATTACAGAAAGAGAAATTACCCTCAAACTATATTTCATTTCATGTATGGTTTGAACCATTTTGGAATTGTGCTAGGATAACATGCCCGCTCTGCATGAGCGGCAGCTTCATTACCTCCACCCAACCTTCAACCACTATGAGGAGTACACTATGAAAAAAGCATCCAGATTGTTCACCGGTCTCCTGGTTCCTTTCTTTATTCTTGCTCTGGCGGCCTGGACCTTCGCTGAGTCCTGGGATATGCCCACGCCTTATCCTGACAAGACCTTTCATACGGTTAACATCATCCAGTTCGCCGAAGATGTAAAGCAGGCCACCGGAGGCAAGCTTGAAATCAAGGTACACTCAGCCGGATCACTGTTCAAACATCCGGAAATTAAAAATGCGGTACGCGGCGGCCAGGTACCGATCGGTGAATTCTTCCTGTCACTGCTTTCCAATGAGGATGCGGTTTTCGGTGCAGATTCGCAGCCTTTTCTGGCAACCAACTACAACGAGGCCAAAAAACTATGGGACGCCCAGAAACCGATTATTACACCTTTGCTTGAACGCCAGAAGCTGATGCCGCTGTTCTCGGTTCCGTGGCCGCCGCAGGGCCTCTACACCAAGAAAGAGATAAAGTCCGTTGATGACCTGAAAGGTATCAAATTCAGAGCATACAACGCTACTCTGGAGAAATTCGCCAATACGGTCGGCGCCGCTCCAACCCAGGTAGAGGTTCCTGATATTCCGCAGGCCTTCGCCACCGGTCGGGTCGACGCAATGATCACCTCACCGTCCACCGGCGCCAACTCCAAAGCCTGGGATTTCGTCGAATACTTCACCGATATCCAGGCCTGGGTGCCGAAAAACATCGTTGTCGTCAACAAGGCGGCATTTGACAAGCTCGATGCAGACGTGCAGGCAGCCGTGCTTGAAGCAGCAGAGAAAGCCGAGGTACGCGGCTGGGAAATGAGTGAACAGGAAACCGCCGCCAAGATTGCCATCATGAAAGAAAACGGTATGAATATCGTCTCGCCCGGTCCTGTCTTGATGGGCGGTCTCATGGACGCCGGAAAAACCATGCTTGCCGACTGGCAGAAAGCTGCCGGCGCGGATGGTGAAGCACTGCTGAATGCGTTTAAATAACCGTGTGCTTGCAGGAGCGGGAACCCGTTGTTCCTGCTCCTGTATCCACATCAGGCCTCTGATACATTCCGAGTACGCCCGTAATTCATGAGGAAATTACTCGACTCGCTTTATCTGGCCAGCGGCTGGACTGCCGCCTTCTTTATTGGTGCCATCTGCACCCTGGTCGTGGCCCAGGTCTGCTTGAACCTTATTGATCGGGTTTCGGGTTTAGTGACCGGCACGGCCATTGGGCTTACCATCCCGTCGTATGCTGATTTTACCGGTTTCTTTCTGGCAGCGGCTTCTTTTCTGGCCCTCGCCCATACCCTGCGCCAGGGCGCCCACATCAGGGTAACCTTGCTCATCTCACATCTTCCCGAACCCATTGCCCGGGTGCTCGAATTCTGGTGTATCCTCGTCGCCGCGGCAATTTCCATCTTTTTCTCATGGTATACTGCCATCCTGGTCAGGGAGTCGTATGAATTTCACGATCTCTCTCCCGGCATGATTGCCATTCCGCTGTGGATTCCCCAGACGGCAATGCTGATCGGCTTGATCATCCTGTCGATTGCCCTGATCGATGAGTTTATCGGCCTCCTTCACGGTCGCCGGCCAAGTTACCACAGCAATGAATTGGAGGGTTCCGGTGAGTGAACTGACCATGACCTTCCTGCTGCTCGTCTTCCTGCTGAGCCTCCTGGCCAGTGGCATCTGGGTGGCGTTTTCACTGCTGGCCGTCGGCATGGCAGGTATCCTGTTCTTTTCCGGGGCCCCGCTGGGCAACGTGATGGCCACCACCATCTGGGGTTCGAGCAACAGCTGGGCCCTGGCGGCGCTGCCGCTTTTCATCTGGATGGGTGAAATACTTTTCCGCTCGAGGCTGGCCGAGGACATGTTTACCGGTCTTTCTCCGTGGCTCACCAGACTGCCGGGGCGGCTGCTGCACGTCAACATCTTCGGCTGCGCCATTTTTGCAGCGGTCTCCGGATCCTCCGCCGCCACCGCCGCGACCATTGGCAAGATGACGATTCCCGAACTTTCCCGCCGCAAGTATCCGGAAAAGATGAACATCGGCACCCTGGCCGGTTCAGCGACCCTCGGGCTGCTGATTCCGCCGTCCATCATCCTCATCGTCTATGGAGTCGCCACCGAACAGTCCATTGCCCGCCTGTTCGTCGCCGGCATTCTTCCGGGGCTGCTGCTGGTCGCTCTGTTTGTCGGCTATGTCGCGGTCTGGTCGCTTCTCAACCGGGAGACAATTCCGCAAGCGGCGGAAACGCTGCCCCTGGGCGAGAAGCTGCGCCGCTCACGCCGGCTGATTCCGATTATTCTTCTGATATTGGGGGTGATAGGATCAATCTACGCGGGCATCGCCTCGCCCACCGATGCCGCCGCCGTCGGCGTGCTGCTCTCGCTGCTTCTCTCCAAGATGAGCGGCACGCTCAATAAACAGACCTTTCTCGAGGGACTGATGGGGGCCACCAAAACCTCCTGCATGATCGCTTTCATCCTCGCGGGGGCAGCCTTTCTCACGGTGGCCATGGGCTTCACCGGCATTCCGCGATTGCTGGCTGTCTGGATCGGCACATTGGGCCTCTCACCCTACGCGCTGCTCGTCGCCCTGACCATATTTTTCATCGTCCTCGGCTGTTTTCTCGACGGCATATCGGTGGTCGTCCTGACCACTTCGGTGATCATGCCCATGGTCGAGCAGGCGGGTATCGATCCACTCTGGTTCGGCATCTTTATCGTGCTGGTGGTGGAGATGGCTCAAATTACCCCGCCGGTCGGATTCAATCTCTTTGTCATCCAGGGCCAGACCGGGATGAACATTCTCAGAGTGGCAGCCGCGGCAGTGCCCTTTTTTCTGCTGATCATGGTGGCCCTGGTACTGATCACCCTCTTCCCGCAGATCGTTACCGTGCTGCCCAATATGATGAGCGGTTGATTACTCGCGTCTTTCCCCGCCAATCTTGCGTAACCGATCCTTATCCTTATTCTATTATTAAACTAATCCGGATCAACCACTGTGTTTTCAGCTACTGGCGCTGGAAGACGATGTCTGGTCAGGACGTGCATGTTATCGCCGACAACAAGTTGATTCGGGTAAATCCTTTGCAACAGAGCAGGCTGCTGCCGCAATGTTCAGCGTTGATCAGGTCATAGCCGAGCACTATCCGGCCCTCAACAAGCGCAAGTACACCTCCTCTCTGGTCAAGTGGTTTCTCAAACGCATCCTTCACGAGCAGGTCTTTATCGATTTTGCCGAGGAGTACCCCCACCTGCAGGGCATTGAGTTCGTCGAGCAGGCGCTGGAATATTTCAGCTTCAGCTATACGGTGAGCGACCGCGATCGCGAGAACATTCCGACCGCCGGCAAAGTGGTGATTATCGCCAATCACCCGATCGGCTCACTGGATGGCCTGGCACTGCTCAAACTGATCCACGAGGTGCGCTCTGATGTGAAGGTGGTGGCCAACGACCTGCTCATGTCGCTGGAGCCGCTGCAACCGCTCCTGCTGCCAGTCCGGGTGCTGACCGGAGTCACTACCAAGGAACATATCAGACGAATCAACCATTCCCTGGACAGCGGGGAAGCGGTGATCATGTTCCCCTCGGGTGAAGTCTCGCGGCTCGGACTCGACGGCATCAAGGACGGCCCCTGGCACCAGGGTTTCCTGAAGATGGCCGAGCGAGCCAAGGCACCGATTCTGCCCGTACATATCGGCGGCCGCAACTCACCAGCGTTCTATCTCACTTCCGTCGTTGCCAAACCACTGTCGACCCTGATGCTGGTCAGCCAGATGTTCAACCAGCAAAGAAAACAGATCTCGATCAAGATCGGCTCGATCAGTCCCTATGACTCCTATCACCGAGTGCAGATCAGGAACAAGGAGAAAATCGAACTTTTCAAGCAGCACCTCTATCGTATCGGAGCGGACAAATCGGAGCTGCTTACCACCGAAAAAGCCATCGCCAGACCGGAAAGAAAAACGGACCTGAAGAAAGCCGTTCACCAAGGCACCATGCTGGGCCGTACCCCTGACGGCAAGGCGATTTTCCTTTTTGAATCGGCCCAGTCTTCGCCGGTACTGCGGGAAATAGCCAGGCTCCGCGAACTGAGTTTCCGCGCTGTTGGCGAGGGAACCGGCAAACGACGCGACCTGGATCATTTCGATCATTACTACCAGCATCTGATTCTCTGGGACGAGGATGATCTCGAGATCGCCGGAGCCTATCGCTTCGTCGATGCCGGAAAAACGGTGGCGGAAAAAGGGGTGGAAGGGCTCTACACCGGCTCCCTGTTTAAGCTTGAAGCCCAGCGGAGCTCATTTCTTGAAAACGGTCTGGAACTTGGGCGCAGTTTTGTCCAGCCCCGCTACTGGGGTAAACGCAGCCTGGACTATCTCTGGTACGGCATCGGCGCCCACCTGGCCAGAAACCCGCATTTCCGCTTCCTCTTCGGACCGGTGTCCATCTCCAACGCCCAGCCGGGAATGGCCAAGGAACTGCTTATCTATTTCTACAAACTGTACTTCTCTCCAGATTCCAGTCTCTCCTATTCCCGCAACCCGTTCAATTTTTCCACACCGCTTGCCACTCTGGAAAAGGAATTTTGCGGCACCGATTACAAGGCCGACTTCAAAAAACTCAAATCGCTGCTGGCCAATCTCGGCACCACGGTCCCCCCGCTCTACAAGCAGTATTCCGAACTCTGCGAACCAGGCGGGGTGGTGTTTCTCGATTTCAATATCGATCCCGCCTTCAACGACTGTGTCGACGGACTGGTGATCGTCGATACCAAAAAGTTGAAGGAAGTGAAACGAAAACGTTACATGGATGAGACAATTTTGGTATAAGTAAATAATTAAATCTAATTCTTCCCCGGGAGGTGATCTCTATCGCATAGCGTGTGCGCCAGCAATCAAGAACGTACTTTCACTCACTAGTCATTCTCACTTCACCACCATCATGTCCGAAGACAAAAAGATTTTCATTCTCGATACCAACGTAATCCTCCACGACTCCACCTGTATTCACAATTTCGACGAACACGACATTATTATCCCGATAACCGTGCTCGAGGAGTTGGATCAGTTTAAAAAAGGAACCCAGACGGTCAATTTTCATGCCCGCGAGTTCGTTCGTGAACTCGACAAGTTAAGTGCCAACAAACTGTTCAACGGCGGGCTGCCTCTGGGCGAGGGTAAAGGCAGGATTTCGGTCCGGCTGGAAAAAGACCAGCACCCCGATCTATCCGGTATCTTTCCCGACGTGGACAACCCCGATCACCGGATCCTCAATATCGCCTACCACGTCTCCAAGGACCAGAAAGATCATGCGGTCATCCTGGTCAGTAAGGACGTGAACCTGCGCATGAAAGCCCGCTCCATTGAGCTGCTGGCCGAGGATTACACCACCGACCATGTGCGCAACCCGGATCAGCTTTATTCCGGCTGCCGTTATGAAGAGAACGTCGAGTCCAGCCTCATCGAGAAACTATTCGAGCACGACGGCCAGGTATCCGCTGCCGACTACGTCCCGCAGAATCCCCTGCAGCCCAATGAATACATGGTCCTTCGCAACGGCAAGAAATCTGCCCTGGCGGCGTTCACTCCGGGTGACATGGAAAACGAGTTCTTCATCCGCCGGGTGAACAAGGACAGCGTGTACGGTATTACCCCGCGCAACGCCGAGCAGTCTTTTGCCGTGCACGCCCTGCTCAACTCCGACATCAAACTGGTCACTATTTCGGGCAAGGCAGGCACCGGCAAGACCCTGCTGGCCCTGGCCGCTGCTCTGGAAACCCGCTCCAAATATCGGCAGATCCTGCTGACCAGGCCGGTGATGCCGCTCTCCAACAAGGATATCGGTTATCTGCCTGGCGATATCGCCTCCAAAATTGGCCCTTACATGCAGCCGCTCTACGACAACCTCGGCGTTATCCGCGGCCAGTTCCCGGAGAAAAGCGAGATGTTCCAGCGCCTTCAGAAAATGCTCGACGAGGAGAAGCTGACCATTGAGCCGCTGGCCTATATCCGCGGCCGCAGCCTGGTGAAAATGTATATGATCGTCGACGAAGCCCAGAACCTGACCCCGCACGAGGTAAAGACGATCATCACCCGTGCTGGAGAAGGTACCAAGGTGGTCTTCACCGGCGACATCAACCAGATCGACCACCCATACCTGGGCAGTCGCTCCAACGGGCTCAGCAACCTGATCGACAAGATGCAGGGCCAGCACATCTACGCCCACGTCGATCTGAAAAAGGGCGAGCGCTCGGAACTGGCCGAGTTGGCGAGTAATATACTGTAATTCAGAATTTTTTT
>JARFQM010000322.1 GCA_029287755.1 Desulfofustis sp.
GATAACCTTGAGATAAAAACAGGACAGTAATTCAGAGACACGAATGAGACTTTGACCGCAAGGCGCGTCCATCATATCAACCGAAGACGCTGCCGAATCTGCCAGCGGTGCCTGGTTCGCCAGGGTGTGAGCCCCGGCACGCACTACCTGATTAAATGACCTTACCAAGCTGCTGCAGGGCGCGGTGCAGGGAGGCTCTTTTTTCGTTCAGCTCCTGGTAAAATGCAACCATGGCGGGATCGGGCTTGAACACGGTTTCGGAGCCGGGCGGCTGGATGGTCGCAAAGGCCTGTTCATAGGAGTCGTAAAGCCCGCAGGTCACCGCCGCGGAAATCCAGGCGCCCAGGGAAGTGGACTCGCGATTCTTATGCAGAACCACATCCGTTCCATAAATATCGGCCTGCAACTGGTTATAGGCGCCAAACTTGGTCATCCCTCCAGAGACACTTACTGTTGAGAAAGAGCCGAGCTTCTGCTTAAAGGCGGCGATGTTTTCACCCATGGCCATGACAATACCTTCCAGAACCGCCCGTGCCATATCAGCCCTGGTCGTTGCAAGTTTCAGTTTATAGAAAACACCGCAATCGTCAGGGTTCCAATGGGGAGCCCCGCTTCCCTCGAAATAGGGAAGCAGCAGCACCCCATTGGCGCCCGGAGGACTGGTGAGGACCTCCCGGTTACTCTTTTCTATGGCCGCGTCAGAACTATCGCCATAGCACTGCTCGAGGTACCATCGATACACGGTTCCGGTGGTCAGCATTCCTGCTTCCAGGTTGTAGCTTCCAGGTATCGCACCGATCTTGCACAAAAAACGTTTCTGCTCATCGAGGATCGGCGTCTCCGTATGGGCGATGAGATAGGACCCCGTGCCGGTCGTGCACTTGAGCTTGCCTTCGCTGATGATGCCCAGTCCCAGGGCGGCGCATTGCTGATCGCCTCCGGCGGATATGATTTTCGTGTTTTTCGGAATCCCGGTGATCCTTTCCAGCTCGCCGGTAGTGGCAGCGCACACCGACCCGGCTGGTACCAGATCACAGAGGTGTTTTCTGTCGACCGAAAAGATGTCTAATAACTCCTCGTCCCAGTCTCTCGAATAGATATTGAGAAGAGTGGTATTGCTGGCCAGCGATTCATCGGTCACAAATTCTCCGCCCAGGGTGTGCAGGGCGATATCATGCACGCCAAGCATCTTGGCGGTTTTGTCATAGACATCGCTCATTTCACGTCGCAGCCAGGTCATTTTGACGGCCGACAATACCGGCGAAATCCTCAAACCGGTGAGCTGGTAGACCCGGTCCTCATGGGAGGCCAATTCCCTGCAGATCGGCACGGTTCTCTTGTCATGCCACATGATAAACGGGGTCAGCGGCTCGCCACTCGAGTCCACGGGCACCACCGACGAGCGCTGGGAGGTGACGCTGAGCGCCAGTACATTCAATTTGTTTGATCTGGCAAAATCGTAGGATTCCTTGAGCAGGGAGAGGAGCTCTTGGACGAACTTGCGGCCATCCAACTCTACCCGTTTGTCTTCATAATATTCCGGTACCGTGAGTCTCCGACACTTGTGCAGCACCTTCCCGGCGGGGTCATGGTGGACAGCACGCATAGAAGTTGATCCGATATCAACGGTGACGATGGAATCCATGTTTGCTCCAGGAGATAAGTACAGTAGTTTGCTCTTCACGTAAAAGAAGCGCTGATCTGCCCGGCTTTATTTCTGTCCGTAATAGGCCTCTTCGCCGTGCTTCCTTAGATAGTGCTTGTCAAGGAGTTCTTGAGAAATACCAGCTATCTCGGGATTAATAGTCAGTGAGGCAAAGGCCATCTGGGCAATCTCTTCCAACACGACCGTGTTATGTACTGCATTCATCGGCTCACTGCCCCAGGTAAACGGGCCGTGACCGCTGACCAGAACAGCCGGGACCGCCTGCGGATCGATCTTGCGCACTTGAAAGGTCTCGACGATAACCTTGCCGGTTTCGAGTTCGTAGGCTCCATTGATCTCTTTCGAGGACAGCGCTCGGGTGCAGGGAATCGGACCATAAAAATAGTCGGCATGGGTGGTGCCCAGCGCCGGCAGATCACGGCCGGCCTGGGCCCAGGCGGTGGCCATTCTCGAGTGGGTGTGTACAACCCCGCCGCAGTCGGGAAAGGACCGGTATATCTCCAGGTGGGTGGCAAGATCCGAACTTGGGTTGTAGCTGCCCTCCAGCACCCTTCCTTGCAGATCGACGGTCACCAGATCATCCACGCTCATCTGCTCGTAGGGGACGCCGCTTGGCTTTATCGTCACTTCCCCTTTCTCCCTGTCTATACCGCTCGCGTTGCCCCAGGTGAATATCACCAGCCCCATCCTCTGCAGCTGCAGGTTCGCCTCGAGAATTTCTTCTTTTTTGGCCTTATCCATCGATGAATCCCCCCTCGATCATTCTCTGAAAAATCCACTCCCGGGATTCTTTTATCTCTTTCACGGGATCCTCGGCCTTTTCAGTCCACATCTCGAGCAGAAACGGCCCTTGATAATTGAGTTTTTTAAGCACGGCAAAGGCTGCGGGAAAATCGACGCAGCCGGTGCCAAAGGGAACCTCTTTGAATGTCCCCTGATGGGTAGCCGTGACGGCAACAGTTTCCTTGAGGTGCAGGGCCACGATGTGCGGAAATCCCAGCTCCAGCTCACCGGGGACATCGTTGCCCCAGGCACTCAGGTTGCCTATGTCGGGATAGACGCTGAACCACGGCGAGGGAAGCAGTTTGCGCACGTTCATGAACTTGACGATCGAACTCATGAAGGGATGGTCCATGATCTCCATGGCCAGCATCACCTGCTCCCGGGCTGCCATTTCCAGACTCTTCTGCATGCCTTCCAGGTACCAGCGCCGGGTGTCCTCATCCCCCTGCTCGTAGTACACGTCGTAGCCGGCCAGCTGGATGGTGCGGACGCCGGTATCCACACAGAACAGGATTGCCTTTTCCATAACCTCGAGCGCCTTGCGCCGCACTTCCGGATCATGGCTTCCCAGGGGATAACGGCGATGCCCGCTCAGACACATGGTGGGCACCGTCAGGGGGCTGTCGAGTACGGTCTGGCAGAAGTCCTTGCGTTCTGCCACGGTCCATTCAAGTCTGGCTAAGCGCTCATCGGTCTCATCAACGGAGATTTCCACGTGGGTAAAGCCCAGTTTTTCGGCCATCGACAGCCGGGTTGCCCAGTCTATGTTTCCGGGCAGGGCCTTTTCATAGATACCGAGCTTGATATCCTCTCGCTTCATAGTGTCTACCAGTATTTGTTGATGGCTTCCTTGAAGTCTCTTGCCGCCTGGGCCGGATTATCAGCCCCGTAAAGTCCCCTGCCGGCAATGAAACATTTGACCGGTATGCCCTTGAAGATCCACAGGTCGTCGGCGTAGAGGCCGCCGGTAACGGAGACCTCAAAGCCCATGTCAGCCAGTCTGCGGATCTTGCCGAGGTCTTCTTCGCCCCACTGCTGGCCGGCCAGCCCGGCATCACGGCCCCGGTGATAGATGGCCTGAGTCAGACCGATTGCACGCCACTTTTGTGCGTGTTCGAACGTCCAATCGCCATAGAGTTCGATCTGCAGATCACCATTGTATTTCCTGGCAACTTCGAGGGCCGCCTCCATCGTCGCATAGGGAGCATTGCAGATTACCGTCATCCAGTCGGCCCCCTGTGAAAAGACAATCTCGGCGACGGTGCCGCCGGCATCAGCCGCTTTGAGATCTGCCACGATCATCTTGTCGGGATAGAGGGCCCTGAGCATACCAACCGTTTTTGCTCCTTCCGCATAGCAGAGAATTGTTCCCATCTCGAGTACGTCAACTTCATCGACAAGCGACCTGGCGGCCGCCAAGGCCGACGGTATATCAAGATGATCGAGGGCTACTTGAAGTAATGGTTTCGACATGTGATCCTCCACAATGGTGTTACAGCAAGGATTTAAACGGCAGATCAGGCTCGATTGCAAAGGCGTCTTCGAAGCCCCGGGGGTAGTGATATTCCAGTTCGTCCTTGTCGGTCGGATAGGTGAATTTTCCTCCCACCTGCCAGAGATACGGTTTGAATGTATACTTCAGCCGATCCTTTCTCATTTGCCAGAGCACTTTGATCTCCATCGGATCGGCCTGAAAATTCGTCCATATGTCGTGGTGGATTGGTATAACCACTTCGCAGTTGAGACATTCGGCCATACGAAGAATGTCCACCGAGGTCATCTTGTCGGTCATGCCTCGCGGGTTCTCGCCATAGGAGCCGAAGGCGACATCAATCTGGTGCTCGTTGCCATGCTTGGCGTAGTAGTTGGAATAGTGGGAGTCGCCGCTGTGATAAACGTTGCCGCCGGGGGTTTTGATAAGGTAGTTAACCGCCAGCAGATCCATTTCCTGAACCGGGTTGCCTTTCAAGACCACGCCTTTGGGGGCGGTCACCAATTCGGTTCTGTCAAAGGCGTCGAGGGCGACTATTTCCGTGTCGCCGACGGTAACCGCATCGCCGGGTTTAACAGTGACGCAGCGCTCCGCTGGAACCCCCCAGCCGGTCCACAGTTCGACACAGGCCTGGGGGCCGATGAATTTGACTTCCGGACCGCAGTTCTGCAAGACTGCCGCAGCCACATTCTCGTCGATATGATCGCCATGATGGTGGGTGGAAAGGACGGCATCCACTTCTTTGATTGCAAAAGGATCCAGCACACAGGGGACATTTCTTAGATTGGGCTGCAGCTTGAGACAGCCGATCATCCGCTGATGCTGGTGCTGCTCCTTCATAAGTTTGTTCTGCTGGGTCTTCTTGCCGTGTTTGGTCCAGTAATCGATACAGAGATTCGTACCCCCCTGGCTTTTCAGCCAGATGCCGGTACAGCCGAGCCACCACAAAGCAACAGTGCCCTCTTTGACATCTTCTTCCTCGATCTCTTCGTTAAGCCAGGTCCCCCATTCGGGAAAGTTTTTCAATATCCATGATTCTCTGGTAATTTCATCTACCTTACTCATTGTCTATTCCTCTCTTCGAGTTTTGATTTCTATGAAAAGGAGCTGTTGACTCACAATCTGGTTGGCAGCGCACACTTGGTGCCGTACTGACGCAGTACCTTGAAATTCACGCTGACGCAATTCGGTAGTGCATCAAGCAAAGCAAAAACTGGATTTTTTATATCTCCTGATAGATGTCTTGGTCGGCATCGCAGTTCGTGATATGTTATCACATATAACACATAATAACAAGAAGCAAGCGACAAAATATTGGCCGAAGACCTTGATGCAGCGTGTAAAAAAGCAGCCCCGTCTTGATTTCTGCATTTCT
>JARFQM010000382.1 GCA_029287755.1 Desulfofustis sp.
CGTCGATCGCGGTGGCAGGCTCCTGGCTTGCGCTACCCGCGTGGGGTGTTGGCGAAATATGCCAGGCTGGTTTCTTCTGCTTCGAAGGGGGCGGTGACGAGTTAGTTGTCAGAGACTCTTAAGCAGTTTAGCGGGACACTTTGAAAGAAGTGTCCCGCGTCTTTTTGCGGAATCAAACCCAAAAAATCAAAACAAGAACCCGGGGGCGCGGCCCGCCAGTTTTGCTTTAAGCTTTTGATTCTCTGCATCAAGTTGAAAAAAAAGATGCACAACTAGGAAATCCAAATATTTATCAGACATGTGGTCATATTTCTCACGCCAAATTCTGGTCAATCGTCAAATATCAGGTAAATTTTAATAGTGGCTTTTTTTTCACACAACCACAGGCACTTAAATAATTCCTGTTTTCCCTTTCTAGATAAGAGGAGTTGCAGTAATGGCAACAGATATACAAAAATCAGCCAACGATCTGCTGGACATCGAAAATTCTGAGTGGCGTGAATCGCTCGATTACGTTTTGCAGACCCAGGGCGAGGAGCGGGTCCGCGAGCTGCTTCGCCTGTTGCAGGTCAGGGCCCAGGAACAGGGTGTGAGTATCCCTTTTACCGCCAACACGCCTTATATCAATACGATCCCCAGAGACAAACAGCCGGTTTATCCCGGTAACCGCGAGATTGAACGACGCATCAAGTCGATTATCCGCTGGAACGCCATGGCCATGGTCGTGCGTGCCAACCGTGAGAAATCGGGGATCGGCGGTCATATCTCGACCTATGCGTCGGTCGCGACGCTCTGGGAAGTCGGCTTCAACCACTTCTGGCGTGGTCGGACCGATGATTTCCTTGGCGACATGGTTTACTTCCAGGGCCATGCTGCTCCGGGGGTTTATGCCCGTGCCTTCCTCGAGGGACGTCTGACAAAAGAAGACCTGGAACGATTCCGCAATGAGCTGGCACCCGAAGGCGGGCTCTCTTCCTATCCACACCCCTTTCTGATGCCGGAGTTCTGGGAATTCCCCACGGTCTCCATGGGCCTGACGGCCCTCTCTGCGATCTACCAGGCGCGCTTCAACCACTACCTGGTTGATCGCGGGTTGCGCAAGTCGAGCGGACGCAAGGTCTGGGCAATGCTCGGTGACGGCGAGATGGATGAGCCGGAGTCTCTCGGCGCGATCACCCTCGCTTCTCGGGAGAAACTCAATAACCTGATTTTTGTCGTTAACTGCAACCTGCAGCGTCTCGATGGACCGGTGCGTGGTAACGGCAAGATCATCCAGGAACTGGAAGCGGCCTTCCGTGGCGCCGGCTGGAACGTTGTCAAGGTCATCTGGGGTGACGACTGGGACCAGTTGCTTGAGAAGGACGACACCGGGTTGTTGGTCAGGCGCATGGATGAGGTCCTTGACGGCGAGATGCAGCACTTCACACTGAAGAAAGGCGACTACGTCCGCGAACATTTTTTCGGCAAATATCCGCCCTTGCTGAAGCTGGTTGAAAATTACAGCGACGAACATCTTGGCCGCCTGACCCGTGGCGGTCACGATCCGGACAAGGTTTATGCTGCTTACAGCAACGCGATTTCCCAGACCGAGATGCCAACCGTTATTCTCGCCCACACGATCAAGGGATACGGCCTGGGTGAGGCCGGTGAAGGTAAAAATATCACTCACTCGCAAAAAAAGCTCAACGAGGATGAGCTTAAGGAATTCCGGACCCGTTTCAATATTCCCGTCAGTGATCACGAGATTGCGGAAGCACCCTTCTACCGCCCGGCAGAAGACAGCCCGGAAATGGAGTATCTTAAAGAGCGGCGTGCGGCGCTCGGCGGCTCGCTGCCGAAGCGCTTCCCCGGCAAGGACCCGATCGCCTGCCAGACTGACGGCCTGATTCGCGAGTACCTGGATGGTTCTGGCGACCGCGAGCTGGCGACCACCATGGCCTACGTCCACATGTTGGCCAAGCTGCTGCGTGACCCGGAGCTGGGCAAGCTGATCGTGCCGATCGTCCCTGATGAGGCCCGCACTTTCGGCATGGAGGCGCTTTTCCGCCAGGCCGGAATCTACAGCCACGTAGGCCAGCTGTACGAGCCGGTCGACAAGGCCAGCCTGCTGCACTACAACGAGAAGAAGACCGGCGCGATCCTTGAGGAGGGCTTAAGCGAGGCCGGCTCCATGGCCAGCTTCATCGCTGCCGGCACCGCGCATTCCAACAACGGCGTTCAGACCATCCCCTTCTATACGTTTTATTCGATGTTTGGCTTCCAGCGGGTCGGGGACCTGATCTGGCAGGCTTGCGACAGTCGCGCCCGGGGTTTCCTGATCGGCGCCACGTCCGGTCGGACCACCCTCGCCGGCGAAGGGTTGCAGCACCAGGACGGTCATAGCCATGTGCTGGCCCTGACATCGACCAGGATCAAAGCCTATGACCCGGCGTTTGCCTACGAGATGGCGGTGATCGTCCATAACGGCCTGACGCGCATGTACTGTCAGCAGGAAGACCTGATCTATTACATTACGGTGATGAACGAGACCTACCTGATGCCGCCGATGCCTAAAGGCAAAGATGTTCGTGATGGCATCATTCGTGGAATGTACCGGTTCCGCCCGGCAAGCCTGAAGAAGAGCAAGGCCAAAGCCCATCTGCTCGGCAGCGGTGCTATCCTTAACGAAGCACTCAAGGCCCAGGAGCTGCTGGAGAATACTTACAAGATAGCCAGCGATGTCTGGAGCGTGACCAGCTACAAGGAACTTTACACCGATGCCATCGAATGCGAGCGCTGGAACCTCATCAACTCGGGCAAGAAAGCCAGGATCCCTTATGTCCAGCAGCTGTTGGCGAAAGAACAGGGGGTTTTTGTCGCCGCCTCGGATTACATGAAGGTTCTGCCGGCATCTGTGGCACAATGGTTCCCTGGACCGCTGCACTGTCTCGGCACCGACGGCTTCGGCCGCAGCGACGGCCGGGATGAGCTGCGCGATTTCTTCGAGGTCGATTACCGTTACATCGCAATTGCCGCCTTAAAGCAGTTGGACGCGGCCGGCGAGATTGAGCCTGGCACAGTGACCCGTGCGATCAAGGAACTCAACATAAACTCCGGGAAACTGAATCCCCACAACGACTAGGGAATCACATGAAACACGAGATCAAAGTCCCCGAAGTGTCTGAAGGCGTGACCGAGGGCACCGTCGTCGACATCTCCGTTGCCGTCGGTGACGCCGTTGAAGTCGATCAGACACTGCTGGAGTTTGAAACCGACAAGGCGGTGATTGCGATACCTTCGCCGCAGG
>JARFQM010000077.1 GCA_029287755.1 Desulfofustis sp.
AAGAGACAGTCGATGCACTCAACGAAGTTTTGCGCCTTGGGCCGTTCCGATTCCTGTAATTCCAATTTGACCTTGCGACGCCATCTTTCGGCAAAATCCAGATAGGAAGTGCGATCTTCAACGTTATCAAGCACGTTTTTCACGCTAGGTGCCGAGAGCAAGGCGGAGGCGGAAAAGAAAAGAACCGCCCGACCCCGGTTGAGTGGACGGGATGGTTTTTCCCGTGTGATATAAGTTTTAACGGTTTGCTCAAGGGCAGAAAGCTCTTTCTTGAATCTTACTATACAGGTAATAAAACGTCCGACCGTACCGGCAAGTTGGAGTGGTTCATCATACACGATGGTGAACCATCTGGCCGGTCGTGCTCGTATTCGTTGTCTCTTTCTACGATAACGAGTGCTGGATCCATTTAATAATCATATTTTCAGCCAAAGTGAGCCAAAAGGAAGCTCGAAAAACAATCATCAGTTGAAAGCGAAACCGTGGCAAGACATCTGACAAAATGTTTTTGTTCTTTGAAGCTCCCGTAGACAGGTAGATTCTAAATTAATTCGCCAAATTTGAAGATCAAGCAACTTGGATTGCGATTCACTCGGCAATGGGATAGAGAACAGACATGAGCACAGGGAAAATGCCCATGTCTGTGTACCTAATGTATTCTATTCCCCGGCCACATCTAAGGGACCATATTCAAAATCATTCAAATCTTCCGGTGTCGGGTCTCCGGCTGTCCCTGGCATTACCTCAAAGAGCAGGTCAAATACGACCATTGTAGAGGCTAACTGTTCAAGTATACCCAAGTCTCCATCGGCTTTTGCGGTACCATCAGCAATCTGGTCTGCCAACGATTTGGAGCCGGCCATGACCTGTTCGAGGTCCGTGCGGTTGATCGTCAAAATCAGGTCCGGGTTTTCCGCAAGAAACCCTTCAACGTTGTTCAATGTGGCGTTACTGAGTTCGATGGCAAATTTTTCGCCATTGTCCGGAGTAATCAGGTTAATGGTAAATGCCATCCCTTCAGCTTTCTTGCTGTCCATTCTGATACCGAGGAAGTCCAGGAAGAGCTCTGTGGGCATGGCTCGGACCACATCGGGGCTAGCTGAGTTTGGCATTTCACCTCGCGGGATGCCTGATCGTAACTCGAAAGCTCCTGAGAGATAACTATTTCTCAGTCCAGGATTTTCTTGCTGATAACCAATTTGCTCAAAGATGTCGGCAAGAAGATCTTTGGCTTCCTGGTTCTGCGGTTCTGCCTGAACGAGTTTGTTCATAATTTCTTGAGCAAGAAAGTATTTACCTTCATCAGATAATTCTCGGCTTCTTCTCATAATTTTTTCAGCACCGCCCATCATCTCAACGTAAATGGGAGCTGAGTCTGCTGGCGATAATGGAATTAATGTGGCTGGATTAACATCCCAGAAACCAAGAAATCGCTGAATTACCCCGCGACTGTTGTGTTCGGGAGAACCGTGGTAACCACGATTGTACCACTGCTGGGCAATTCCCTGTGGTGTTTCATAAACATTGTGAATTTGATTGATAGTAACGCCCTGGTTGGCATAAAAGAGCGTCTGGTTGTTCATGTTCGCGTACGTATCACGCTGCCCGCGCAAAACTTCAAGAACCCGGTCATTGCCCCAACGCGGCCAGTGGTGGGAGGCAAACATAACATCAACATCCTTGCCCCACATGTGGATGACGCGGTTAATATATTTGGACCAGCGCAGCGCGTCCCTGACCTGGGCTCCTCTCAGGGTATAGATATTGTGCATACAGCCATTGATATTTTCTGCCATCCAGAGAAGTTTTTTGTCTGGGAAATAGGTGTTCATGTTGGCTGGTGCTTCCGTGTTCGGCGTATTTTGAAAGATCATCCTGACACCGTCGACGGTGATTTCCTCGATGTCTTTTTCTACGACATGGGTCGGGGCGATAAGTGTCGCGTTGCCTATGGAGATATTCTGGGCCAACCCCTGACCCGCATGCCCATATGGGCTTGCAGGGAGCAATATACCGTACTGGTAAAAAAGGCGACGGTTCATGGCATTCCCGGCGTACACGTTTTCGGAGACAGCATGCTCCATAAATGCCCGTGGCGCGATGACCTTGATCTTTCCAGACACCACATCGGCTTCATCGATGACCCCGCGAACCCCGGCCCAATGGTCGCCGTGTGAGTGGGAATAGACCACGGCTTTGATCGGAAATTTGCCCAATTGCTCATCAACAAATTTCAGGGCGGCGCGGGCGGTTTCCTCGGAAGTGAGCGGATCGAAAATAATCCAGCCGGTATCCCCTTTGACAAAGGATATATTGGCAAGATCAAAGCCGCGTACCTGATAGACGCCGGGTATAACCTCGTAGAGGCCGTAATTCATATTCAGGGTTCCCTGACGTTGCAGGGACGGATGAATGCTGTCAAATTCCTTGCCTTCCAGGTAGAACTTATAGCGCTCCAAGTCCCAGGCTATGCCACCCGCGTTCGATTTGATCTGCCAGAAATCAGGAGCTGCTATAAACCCTTTCTTGTTTTCCTCAAAATCCTTGGTGTCGGAAAAAGGAAGTCCTGCAGCATCTTTCTTGATGACATCAAGCGTATGTTGGGATGGCGGTTTCCCCTTGGGATGAAAATGCCTGTCTCCCGGTGCTCCACCTGCGCTGATATCATAGCCCCCCACAGCATAAGCTGATAATGGTATAAGCAATGCGATTAAAATCGCAAAATAATGAGCTTTGATCATCTTTTAAAATCTCCTGTAATTGTTAGGAATAGTTTGCGAGGAACGATTGGTTCGCAGGCTTGTCATGGCTGAGAGATATTAATATTGCATCCTATTAGTACACACTATGGGAAAATTCAATTTAATTGTATCTCAACTCAATGTTTAACATTCGTACATTTGGACAGCATCAAGATTTAAAGATTTTCCATACACCGTTTATACAAATTCCATCAGCCACTCTGGGACCTCTACTGCCATCATACACTATAGGTACGGCTTCAACCGTCATCGCATCGGCTACCACATCCTGTAATACATAACCGATCGGTGAGAGCATCGCTGCCAGCACAAACCATGACTCCATGCTCATTGAGGTGTATAGGAGAGAAGGGGAGTGGATGAGGATGAGCATGATGGTAAGACTGGCAGCGATGAGGGTGGCCCCGAGGAAAACAAGTAGAGATTTCCATTTCCAGATAAGATCTACCAGGTGTCCAAGGGGCATTTTAAAAGCCCATGGAAGCCCAACCCAAAAACCGAGCATCGCCAGAAATTCCGCAGGGAGATCAAGGTAATCCTTGACGAAGAATGTTCCGGCGATGCCGGTTAAGCCGGATATGCCTGCCGCCAGATACACCATCAGCGGCGGCCGGTAGGAAAGGCGTATCCGGCGAGTTAGGCAGAGCGTCCGGCAGAGTGCTCGAGACAGAGCTGAACTGACTGATCTTTGTATTAAAGCTCCGTTTCTCACCAGGGCCTCTGCCTTTGTCTATTATTTGTACTGGAGAGGTATGGACCTTTCCTGTTAGTTTTGCTGCGTGGTTATCCTTCCAACTCCAGCGGCACATAAAATTTACCCTTGTCTCGCTGGACCAGCAGAAGGAGCTTGTCCTTGTCTTCGGCGTCACGGAGCTGCTCTTTAACCGCGCCCACCGAGTCGACTGCCTGGCGGTTTACTTCGACGATCACGTCGCCTTTACGGAGCCCGGCTTCTGCCGCAGCGCTGCCCGGCTCGACTCCGACAATTGCCACACCTTCCCGGGCGTCGACATGAAGCTGCTCGGCCATTTTCTCATCCAGATCATGAAGCTGAAGACCCCATTTACCCTTGGAAGCTCCGTCTGATTTACCCAGTAGTGAGTTGTCGTCGACAAGTTCACCTAAGGTGACTGTCAGTTGTTTTTCTTTGCCGCCTCTCAGGACCGTCAGTTCTACTTTTTCTCCAACCGGTGTGGCGGCCACTTTGGCCGGCAGATCGTGGCTGTCTTTAATTTTATGGCCATCAAAATCGATGATTATGTCGCCCCGTTCGATTCCTGCTTTTTCCGCCGGGCTGTCAGCACTTACGTCGGAGACCAGGGCGCCGCGCTGTTCTTCAACTTCCAGTGCTTTGGCAAGATCTGCAGTGATAGTCTGAATATTCACGCCCAGATATCCGCGGGTAATTTCACCGTGTTCAACTAATTGGGGAATAAGCGGTTTGGCGGTATTCACCGGAATTGCAAAACCGATTCCCTGGCCTTGGGGGATGATCGCTGTGTTGATACCCACAACTTCACCCTTCATATTGAACAGCGGTCCACCCGAGTTACCGGGATTTATGGAAGCATCGGTCTGGATGAAATCGTCATAAGGTCCAGCTCCGATTACCCGTCCCTTTGCACTGACGATACCCGAGGTTACGGTGTGATTGAGGCCGAACGGGTTGCCGATGGCCACGACCCAGTCCCCTACTTTAAGGCTCTCCGAATTGCCCAGGGTGGCTTTCGGTAGATCTTTTGGGGCCTTGATCTTGAGCACCGCGAGATCGGTTTTGGGGTCGAGTCCGACTACCTCGGCCGGGTATTCCTTTTCGTTTGCGAGCGTTACTGAAACCTCCTTTGCCCCTTCAACGACGTGATTGTTGGACAGTATGTAGCCGTCCTCACTGATGATCACACCCGATCCGGCACCCTGAGACGGATGAGTCCTGGGTGTCTGGGGCATCTGCTCAAAGAACCGGTTAAAAAAATCACCAAACTGGTCCCCAAAAGGGCTGCCATGCATTTGGGGTCCCTGAAACCCGGTCTGTATGACTTTGGTTACTTTTACATTCACCACTGTCGGGCTGAGCTGGTCTGCCAGTTCCGCAAATGATGAAGGCATTGAGGGAGATTCAATCACCCGGTCGTTCTTTTCGGCCACCGAATCTCCTGCCCTGAGGGTATTGGCCCCGTTTATCCCGGTTGCCAGAAGGGCCCCCGCGACAAAAAAGGGCATTCCTGCGAGCAGCAGCTTTCTGGGCCTTAACTTTTGAATTGTGAGCTTCGATTTCTGTTGTGTGTCCATTTTTAACCTCCAGTTAAAATTGATCGTGCGGGATGTCATGAGAAACTTTGGATTCTCATGGGTGAGATATTAGGACACCAACATTAAAGGGAGATTAACTGAACATGATATGTATGCAATGAAGTGAAAACTCTGCAGATCAACTCTTTTCGTCAGTGGCTTGCTTGCGGCGGCAGGTTATGCGGATCGGTAGTGTGCAGAAAGTTCTGCAAAAAAGAGATGACCATGGCATGGGTTTAATAGGGCAATAATAATCACACCTCCAAAGGAGATGGTATGGTCAGGTCGAAGCCTATCGTAGGCATGCCGGAAGTAAAGGGTCTTTTACATGAGAATTGAGATTTTCTTAAAGATCTATTACGCGAAGTGATTCAGGAAACACTGGAATCAGAGATGGACGATGCGTTTGCTGCGCGCTAGAATGAACGCACTTCTGAGCGTATCGGTTATCGCAGCGGGTATGATCCCTGGGCGATGACTCCCAAAGCTGTCAGCCCCCTCACGCCACAGGAACTCTATTTAGTTTGGCGGCTGACAAAAGGATCGTGTATTCGATGTGGCAATATCAAGCTCAAAGCTGACCTGCCGCCGTTAGGCGGTCATGTTCTGGCGCATCAGTCAAGCTATTTCGGGAACAGGAAGGTGACTATCAAGCGGGCTCCCCAACCCTCGGGGGAACTGTCCGGCCCGTTGGCCCAGTAACGCACCCCCCCTCCGACACTGAGCAACTGGTCACCAATTTTAATGACTTTGGAGACCACGCCATTGATGGGAACAGTCCACTCTTCCGCCTCCCAATCGTATGTGCTTTCGGTCTGCAGCGTAAACGTCCAGGCATCAGGAGTGGTGTACGACAAAAACGGCTGGATGAAGGTTAAGCTGGCATCATTACGGTCGTCGTTGCCGGCTAAAGACCGTTTTCCCTTCCTTGATCGTCTCTACCACTCGAATCGAGGAAATCTTCGTCGGATCGATCGTGAACGGGTCGTCGGAAAGCACTACCAGATCGGCCAGCTTGCCTGGCTCGAGGGTGCCCTTGCGATCCTCCTCGAAGTACTGCCAAGCCGCGTCTTTGGTGACGGCCGCGAACGCCTCGTAGGGCGTGATTGCCTGCTCCGGACCAAGCAGTTTACCGCTCGCGGTAAGGCGGTTGACGGCAGAGGAGACGACATTGAGGATGTTGATCCCGGCAACCGGTGCGTCATGATGCAGCGTGATTTTCATTCCCCGATCGAGGGCCGAGCGGGCGGGATCGATGCGAGCCGCACGCTCCGGCCCCAGGAAGATATCTCGGTGCCGATCACCCCAGAACTGGACATGGATGGGGAAGAACGACGGCACTAGCCCATGCTGGGCCGCGAAGTCGAGCTGATCCTCACGAATGGTCTGGGCATGAATGATGACCGAGCGAAGTCCGGGCCTCGGCCGCTCCCCCCGGACCTGCCGGATCGCCTCGATGAGCAGGTCCGTGGCAGCATCGCCGTTGGTATGGGCGAGGAATGGAATGCCGGCGTCATCTGCCATCCGTACGTACTTTACCACCTCCTCGAGTGTCATGTTCGCATAGCCGCGGTAGCCCTCAGCGCCCGCAGGCGTCTTCGGCTCCTGTTCTGCAGCTTCGTTCTCAGTGTCAGACCAATTGTCTCCCAACACCATCTTCATGCCGGTGTCGGATCCGCAGAGGTCCGCCTCTTTCTCTGTCTCGCTTCCTGGCTGGATGTGATAGGGCTGGGCAAGGTAGGCCGTGTACCCCTGTATCGAGCCATCGAGCACCAGCTTGATACCGCCCATCCTGTAACGGGCAGGCTTGTTCCAACTCTCGGCGATTCTTGAGAAGGTCGCGTCGTCCAGCGTGGCGTATACGGGATACGACACCACGTCGATCGGCATGATGCCCGCCTTGGCACCACTCTCGAGTAGTTTCAACATTCCCGGCACTCCGCCGCCTTCCTGT
>JARFQM010000113.1 GCA_029287755.1 Desulfofustis sp.
TTCATCGGCATTTGAAATGCCTGGTAGACGATGAACAATCCCAATAAAAATATTAATGTTCCTGAGAAGACATCGGCTTTTCTCAGTTTGTCGATTCCCATCATCAGTGCTTTACCTTAATATCAGAAAGAAAGAAGACCGGGCAATTGCCTTGTGTGCAGCTTCGCAATGCCCGGTCTTTTAGTTGATATCTTCGATATCGTCAAAAAAAATAACCAGAGCCCTCGCTACGGCTTGGGAATTCCAAGCGTATCAGGGCTGACTTTCGCGGCCCCAAGCTCATGCAGGGTCCAGGCAAAATTGGACTGCAGGGCCGCAAAAATTTTACGGGATTCTTCCCCGGTGGCACCCGAGAGCAGATAGTAATTCTCCTTTGCCCAGGTCTTGACTTTATCGGTGGCCATGGCCTTGTTGAAGGCATCGACCAGGACATCCTTGTTTTCTTGGGGCACATCGTTGGGGATGGCAAAGCCGATGGCCTGGGAAATTGGCAGATGCTCGGAAAGACCAGGATAATCATCAAAGCCAGACGGGATTGAGCCGAGCCCTTCCACCTCGAAAGCATCCGGAATCAGCATCGCCAGCGGACGAAGTTTGCCGCCCCGCAGCAGTTGCTGTTGCTCAGCAAGCGAAGTGACTACTACTGATACCTCACCGGCCATCGCTGCATTCTGACTCGGCGCAGATCCTTTATAAGGAATGAAGTTGAATTTTGCTCCGGAACCTTTCTCCAGGGCCAGCAGATTCAGATGATGAATTGAACCGGCGGCACTTGCCCCGGCTTTGATTGAACCCGGGTCTTTCTTGGCTGCTTCAATGAGGTCTTTCAACGTCTCATAAGGTGCATTTGCGGTGACCGAGATCAGATCGGGGGAGCCGCCGACGATGAACACGTCCCAGACGTCAAAGTTCTTGTCCCAGCCGCCCTGTACGCCGGCGGTAACATTGGATTCCGACAAACCGGTGAGGGTATACCCATCATGCGGCTGGCTGAATCCATAGGTCATACCAACTGAACCGCCGACTCCACCGGTTTTGTTGATGACGTTGACGTTAACGCCAAGAAACGGGGCCATCTCCGCTGAGATGATGCGGTTACAGGTGTCGGTACCGCCGCCTGCGCCCCACACTACGACGTTGGTAATGTTTCGTGACGGAAACTTTTTAGCTGCATATGCACTGCAGGACAGTGTCAGGAATACGGCCATTGCGATAAGTAAAATTCGTCTCATTACAACCTCCCATGGTAGTAATTAATGGTTAGTGTAGCAATCATGTGTGTCCTTGATGTGGAGAACATCGCCACTGCTTCTACTCCGATTTACCTACTGTTCACCTCCTTCCTCAAAGATTTGGCTGAGAGTATTTGCTTGTTAAGTGTAGCAGCGGTTGTCTGCAGATGATGTCTCATCGCTTCTTCGGCTGCTAGAGGTTCACCTCTGCATATCGCCTCAATGATGTCGATATGCTCTTGGATTGTCTCGTTGGGGGTGCGTATCAATCCTTCCCTGGTGGGATAGAGATAGGCAAGTGAGACAATATTGTAGGTCTGCAGAATGGAACTGAGAAACTCTCGGGAGCTGATCTGGGCGAGAAAATTATGGAATTTTCGATCGGCGACAGAGTAAGCATGATAGTCGGTTATATCGTTGTTGTTGATGAATGGTGCGAAAATTTTTCTAAGCTGGTTGCATTGTGAGGTGGTTATAGAGGCGGCGGCTCTGCGTGCCGAGAGTCCCTCGAGTACCTCGCGAATCTCAAATATCGAAACAAGCTCTTCAAGGGAAAAAAGTCTTACGTAAAAGCCACGGCGCGGTTTGGTCTCAATCAGTTTTTCCTGCTCGAGGAATTTAAGGGCTGAGATCAGTGGAGTTCTGCTGATGCCCAACTCGGCGGCGAGCTTTTCCTGCGGTATTTTCTGGCCTGGTTCGAGTTCCCGGTTCTCTATCATCTCCTTTATAATCTCGTATGCTTTCTGGTCGAGATTGGAGGATTTGATGAGGGGCTTTTTCATTGCGGGTCCTGCATGTCAGTTTGTGATTATTGTATACAAAATTCAATATTAAATATTCACATAATTGTCAATCATTATTTCTCGTCCTCCAGTATTTTTGCTGAAATCTTGTGTGTGGTTTAAAATCATTGACATTACAGTAGCATAAAAGTTATCTGGAGCATGATTACTACCTCTTTGTGGCGCCGGTTTGTACTAAACGCAGGTCAATGAACTGCGGGCGCTATGGCGCTTTTAAAGGCTCCCGCGCGAGTCGTAAACAAGATCAAAAGGCTGTTTCCATGATTTCAAAATCTGAACAAAAAGATGCTCAGTTGAGAGCTGCCCGGATGATGAGAGATGCTGGCATCCAGATTAAGGACATAGAAATTGAAAAAATCGAAGTGGTGGATTTCGGCTTGAGCCAACTCAGTGTTGAGGGCGTGCAGGTTTTTTCCATGGTCAACACCGATCGTTTGGCGGCGAAAGTGCTTGTGCTTTTCCCTCACCAGACCGAGCCGGAGCATTGGCATCCGAAGGTGGGAAACGATCCAGGAAAGCAGGAAACGATCCGTCACATATGGGGTGATTTGAGATTTTATATCGATGGGCCGGACACCCTCGAAGAGGGCTTTATCGTTGCCGGCAAAGAGGAGGCTTATAGCCTGCGCCATGAAATCGTCCTTGAGCCCGGCGATCAACTCACTTTTGAACCCTACGAAAAACACTGGTTTCAGGGCGGCGAACGAGGAGCGGTGCTTTACAGTTTCTCAACTACGGTAAGGGACGGCTTAGACGGGTTTACCGATCCTGCAATCCAGCGGCTGACCGTGGTTGAAGAGTAGGGGAGACAGCAACCTGAGCCGTACACGAATCAGTCCCAGAATTCGTGAAAATGGTGCACCGGTCCGTGACCTCCGCCAATTCGGTAATCTGCCCCGGCTGCGATAGCCGAGTTGATATAGGTGAGTGCCCGGTCGGTAGCTTCGGTTATAGAGGACCCCTGAGCCAGAAATGAAGCCAGGGCCGACGATAGGGTGCACCCGGTGCCATGGGTGTTGCGGGTGGTAACTTTTGGGTTGGTAAAGCTGAGTCGCTGTGACGACTCGTTGTCATAGAGGACATCTGCAAGCGTCTCGTCCTCGAGATGGCCGCCTTTTACCAGTACGGAAAGGTTGAATTTTTGGGCCAGAAATTCAGCGGTGTCGCCCAGCTGCCCCTTGTCTTTGATCTTCCGACCACTAATGATTTCAGCTTCGGGAATATTGGGGGTAATCAGCCTGACCAGGGGGAAGAGCACCTTCTGCAGAGCGGTTATGGCCTCATCCAGGATGAGTTTGTCACCGCTGGTGGCCACCATTACCGGGTCCAGAACGATGTTGCTGATGCGGTACTCGACGAGCAGTCGGGCAACGCATTCGATTACTTCGACTGAGTGCAGCATCCCGAGCTTTACCGCGTCGCTGCCGATATCATCGAGGACGGCCCTGATCTGCGCCTCCAGGGTTACAATCGGAACCGGATGAATGTCACTGACCCCGATGGTGTTCTGGGCGGTGAGTGCCGTGATGGCGCTGGTGCCGAAACAGCCGCAGGCCGCAATAGTCTTTAAATCGGCCTGGATGCCGGCGCCGCCTCCGGAGTCGGACCCGGCGATGGTGAGCACGCGGGTATAACTTTTCATGGAAGTGTCTTTTTCATCATCCTCTATGGATCATTTGGCTGTCTGAGCGACTCGACGACACCCTCCACCTGCCACGCTGGAGCGCGGCCAGCTCAGGTTAACGCGTTACCCTGGCGCCAGGTCAGCGTCTCCACACGGAAAAATAATGGCAAGACAGCAGTGGCGCAGGTTATCTGACCCACACTTCTGGTTCAAAAACGCCTGGAGTGATGTATTCAATCCTGTAGGGTTTTACCAAAACAATGCAGTAATTAGGGTCGTCCGGTCCCTTGAAGATCGGGGCTATAAGATCATTCCAGAAATTATGACGCTCATCATGGTCGGTGGTGGTTTCCGCTTGCGCCTGCACCTGGATATAGGGGTGCATGTCCATGAAGTCACTCACGCCCATGGTGATATGGACATTGGGGTTTTGCTTGATCTGCGCCACCTTGCGGGAATTGGCAAAAGTTGCGCAGCGCAGGTTGAAATCGCCGTCGCCGACGGTCACCACATAGCGAACCCAGGGGTTGTTCTGCTCGGTAACCGTTGCCAACGCAGCGAGTTGAGGTTTGTGAATAATATCGAGAATTCTCTGTTTTAATTCTTCCATGGAAATACTCCGGCTGTGTTCTTTTTCAAGGCGCTCCCGACAAGGCGGGCCTGCTTCGGCAACTCTCCATAGGGTAATCATTGTCGTCTGCAGGTGTAGAAAAAATGTTCTGATGCCATAACGGTTTCGCTGTTCTTGCCGCGCTTTGATTTACAGGTTCTGGGCAGATGCTTAAATTGAGTCTTGGGCACTGTACAGCAGGTACAGCTCATACACAGATTATCAATCCGGAGAAAGACCATGTCACAGGTTGATTTGATAGATGCCAGAGATGCTTTCAAGCATGTACAAGATGATTCGGCTCTTTTAATTTGCGCCTATGAAAGCGACGAGAAATTTCACAAACTCCAGCTCGATGGCGCGATTCCCCTGAGTGAATTCCAAGCAATCGCCCCTAAGGTGGCGAACGACAAAGAGCTGGTTTTTTACTGAGCATGACCGGGTGGAGGATCAGCTGCCGGTCGGGCAGAACATTATAAAAACCAGGGATTCATAAACGCCAAGGCACTCCGGGATGGCTACAAGGGCTGGCAAAGAGCCGGCCTGCCGATCGTCACCGGGTGAGCTACCCGCAGTACCACGAAATATGACGATTCACCGTTCTAGAGCCTGAACTTTTCCGCTGCTTTGTCACACAGGTAGGCGCCAATGGGAAGCGCCGACGTGGCCGCCGGAGAAGGTGCATTGCAGACGTGCAGTGAGCGCTCGGTTTCGGTGAACAAAAAATCATGCACCAGTTCACCGTTGGACATGACCGCCTGCGCACGTATGCCCGCAGGGTAAGGGGAGAGATCTGCTAAGCGGAGCTGCGGACAATACTTCTTTACCCGCTTCAGGTAGCCCGGTTTATAAAGAGAGTCCAGAAATTCACTGAATCCCGTGCCGAGATTCGCCCTGAGCACTTTCCAGAATCCGGGAAAGGCAAGCATCTCGGCCACATCTTTGAAATCGAAATTCACGCTGCCGTAGCCTTCCCGTTTCCAGCCCAGTACTGCGTTGGGTCCGACGGTGACCGTACCGTCGATCATCAGGGTGAGATGCACCCCGAGAAACGGCAGATCGGGATCGGGAATGGGGTAGATGAGGTGGCTGACGATATCGTTGAATTCGGGCGTAAGCCGGTAGTATTCGCCCCTGAATGGGATGATCTGAAAATCAAGATCGATGTCCATCATTCGGGCCAGCCTGTCTGCCATGAGTCCACCGCAGACAAGCAATGAAGATGATTCAACCGCTATGTCGCCGGCACGTATCTTTACACCGTCCCGGTGCTCTTCGATGGTGGTGACCTCCTTTCCCATAAGGGTCAACCCGCCGTTCTGCTGAAAAAGCTCCATCAGCGTCCGGGTGATGGCGATGAAATCGGTGATTGCGGTGCGGCGAACCAGTAAGGCTCCAATCCCGACGACATGGGGTTCCAAAGTGCGCAGATCATGTTCGTCAAGCCGTTCAACCTCAATTTTGTTTTCCCGGCATCGATGCTCCAGATCGAGCATACGCCGATATTCGAGAGCGTCGGTCGCCACCAGCAGTTTGCCGCACTGCTGATAGGGCAGCCGGTGCTCCCGGCACAGTTCCCTGGTGAGGTCCGCCCCCCGTTTGCAGAAATCGGCTTTGAGGCTGCCGGGTTTGTAATAAACTCCTGCATGCACGACGCCTGAATTGTGACCGGTCTGATGGCTGGCGGGAGCCCCTTCCTTGTCTATCAAAGTGATTGACAGCTGGGGAAATCTCTGGGTGAGCTGCAGGGCGGTGGCCACACCGACGATGCCGGCGCCGATCACCGTCAAATCACTGCGAATTTCTTCCATGGTAGTGTCCCTCGTTTCATTGATTACGGTCTCTCATAGCATATTGATTGGACTTTGCAAAGCGGGAGGGGGGCGAGGAAGATGAAATTGTCCTGGCTCAGGAAGCGCTTATAGAAGTGGTGTCGGCACCTGATAAAGAGGCGAGCAAGAACCCGCAGCCCGACTATGCCCCGTCGTGGTGATCATGGGATTTGGCTGAGTGGATGAAGAAATCCAGGCGATTCTGGAGATTAACATCGCTGTTGCCCGCATCCATATCAAGGTTCAGGATGTTGAGGTCGGGATAGAGCCGTGAGAGTTGCGAACCGATACCCTTGGCGACGACGTGGTTGGCTATGCAGCCGAAGGGTTGGAGACTGATTATGTTGCGAATGCCCGATTCGGCCATGGAAATTATCTCGCCTGGAAGAAGCCACCCTTCGCCGGACTGGTTCACCAGGCTGAGGACCCTGCTGGCCTTGACAGCCAGGGTTTCCGGCAGGCTGATCGGCTCTAGAGGATGATTAAAGCGTTCCATCAGAGCGTTTACCTGTTTGATTCTATGGGCCACAATTCTGTGCAGCAGACCCTGGGTTTTCCTTTCGACAAAGGGGGCCTTTTGTATGTTGTGGCGGTGGTTGAAATCAATATTGACAAAGTTTTGCATGAAAAAAGTGAGCAGTGGAGGAATGACCACCTCGATACCGCCTTGCATCAGTCTCTGGACAATATTTGAGTTGCTGAAAGGATTGTACTTGACATAGATCTCGCCTACCAGCCCGGCCTTAGGGTAAGTGGCGGAAAAGGTGGGGATCGAATTAAATTCCTCGATGGCCTCTTCGAGGGTATTCTGACTGTCTTGCAGGGTCCAGCCGATAACTTTTTTGCGGGCCCTGTCGACGTATTTTTTCAGAATGGCCAGGGAGTCGCCGGAATGAATCTCTCTGACCGCGGTCGCATGGTACATGCGGATAAGCTGGTCGACGACCAGCAGTGACGAGAGTACAAGAGAGAGCAGTTTCAGCCGGTTGAGACGAAACCCTGGCTGGTGGCTGGAGCGCAGCTCTTTGAAGGAGACGGTGATGACCGGAATATCACCGTAGCCGCCGTTGAGCAACCCTTTTTTGATCAGGCTGTGGTAGTTGGTGGCCCGGCATTGACCGCCGGTTTCGGTAAAAGCGACCGCCACGCTGTCTTTCTCATAGGAACCGGTCTGCATGGCTTTGAGCACGTCCCCGACGGTAATGATCGCCGGGTAGCAGATGTCGTTATTGGTATACCTCAGGCCAAGCCGAATCGATTCTTTGTCGGGTGGAGGCAATATTTCGACATGATATCCAAGAGGAGCAAGCGATGCCTGGGCAAAAAGCGAGTAGATTGGTGAAAAATCGGGAAAAAGCAGCGTCCGGTGTCGGTCCCGATCCGTGAATGGCGGCAGGGTCGGGCGAGGCTTTTGCGCGCTCGCCCGAGAACCGGCTGTTCGGGATTCGACCAGCGAGCGAACCCGAAGGCGCGCTGAACCGATGCTTGTTATCTCGTCTATTTTAAGGACGACCGGAGTTTTGGAGTAGGTTTTAAGAATGGCCTTGAGTTCGTCAATAATCACCGCATCCGGACCGCAGCCAAAGGAATTGAGCTGAATGAATTCGGCCAGAGGTTCCGCCCCGGCCCAGTGCGCCGCTCGGTAGAGGCGATTGGAATACTCCCATTGATCGACTACCTGCAGCGGTTCTGAAACAGTGATCGTGTCCAGTGGCAAGGCGTCCTCGGTCAGGACGTGCAGCCCCAGTGCCGCGATCATTTCTGCTATGTGGTGGTTTATGTGCGGATCAACGTGGTAAGGCCGGCCGCCCAGCACGATGAGGGGGGAGCGCTGAGCTCTGGCAGCAGCAATAACTTCTTCTCCCTTGAGGAGCAGCGCCTTCCTGAACGACTGCTGGACCTCAAGAGCCTGAGCAAAGGCCCGCTTGAATCGTGATTTTCCAATAGCAAAACGGGCCAGATAGTGGAGGCAGCCGGAACGCAGCTGTTCGGTGTCCCTGAAATTAATCAGGGGACTGTCCATCTTGACGCCGCGTTCCGCAGGGTTGACCGCACCATCGATAACATCGGGGTAACCGGTCACTATCGGGCAGTTATAGTGATTGGCGGTATCCTCGAATTTCGGCTGTTCGAAGGTCACCCGGGGATAAAAGATGTGATCGACATCACGCCTGGTGAGGTCAATGATGTGCGCGTGAGCGAGTTTGGCCGGATAGCAGATATTATCGGACATCACCGTGGCGGCGCTTTCCTTGATCAAAGATGGGGTGGAGATGCGGGAACGGGCAACCCGCCAGCCCAGTCCTCTGAATAAGGTTGCCCAGAATGGATAGTTTTCCCACATGTTGAGCACCATCGGCAGGCCGACACTAAGCAGGGGAGAATCGGGTTGTTCCAGGTCCAGACGCTCAAGCAGCTGAAGTTTTTCCGCCACCAGGTTGCGTCCCGGTTCCCTGGTCCGGTCACTATTACTGAAAATTCTCTCACAGCGGTTGCCGGTATGGTAGCTCCTGGCCCCGGAAAACTGGACGCTCCTGATCCGGCAATGGTTGGTGCATCCCCCGCAATGCGACTCGGTGGTCCTGTTCGGGCGACTCATGGCAAGAAGATCAGCAGGTCTGCTGCCCGCGCCTGATGGGTGCATGCGGGCATGTTCAACGGCGACCAGGGCGGCCCCGAAAGCGCCCATGTATTCGGCAATATCAGGACGAATCACCTCTATGCCCAGAAGTTTTTCAAAGGCCCTGAGTACTGCTGGATTTTTAAACGTTCCTCCCTGGACCACGACTTTCGGGCCAAGTGCTGAAATATCGGCGATGCGCAACACTTTATGCAGACAGTTCTGGATGACCGAGTAAGACAACCCGGCGGCCACATCTGCCGCATCGTTGACCTGCCGCAGGGCCTGCTTTACGCAGGAATTCATAAAGACGGTGCACCTGCTGCCCAGATCCACCGGGTGTTTGGCGAAACAGGCGAGCTCTCCGAATTCCTCGGGGGAAAAGCCGAGCGCGTCACCGAAGGTCTCGATAAAAGAACCGCAGCCGGATGAACATGACTCGTTGACTTCGATATCCTGGACCATTCCCCCAGCCACATAGACCGCCTTCATATCCTGGCCGCCGATGTCGAGAATGAAAGAAACCTCGGGTTCGAACACTTTGGCAGCCCGGTAGTGGGCCAGGGTTTCAACAAGCCCGATATCAAGACCGAAGGCAGCTTTCACCAGATCTTCACCGTAGCCCGTGGCAGCGGCGCAGCCGATGGTGAATTCTTTATCCTGGGACATGAAGAGCTTGTCTAGTTTCTCTAGGCCGTTGCGGACTTTGGCCAGTGGATCACCGCGATTTGCGGAATAATATTTAAAGAGCAGTTGGCCCCGAGTGTCGATGGCCACCATTTTGGTGGTGGTGGACCCGGCATCTATACCAAGATAGACAATATCTGAGGTCGCCTCGGAGAGGGGAACAGAAGCTACCTGCTGCCGGTCCTTGTCTCGAACCCAGCTCTGATAGTGCTCCCTGCTGGTGAAAAGGGGCGGATGGCAGTCAGACCTTTGTGATTTGCCAATGCGTCGTTTCAACCTTTCGATGAGGTTGTCGACAGAAAAAGTTTCATCGGCGCAGCCGCTGCTGCCCAGGGCTGCCCCATAGGCGGGATAGATAAGCGACTCGGCAGGGAGGATGGCTTTCTCTTCGGGAAGATCAAGTACCTCTAGAAGAGCCTGGCGCAGGCTCTTGAAAAAATGGAGGGGACCGCCGGTGAACAGCACGGGTCCTTCGATCTTGCGCCCTCTGGCCAGGGAGGTGACCACCTGGCAGGCAACCGCCTTGAATACCGAACGGGCGATGTCGCTTTTTTCGGCACCGGTATTTATCAGGTTCTGGATATCGGTTTTGGCAAAGACTCCGCATCTCGAGGCGATTTCGTGCTCTACGTTGCTGTGCTGGGCGAACTCATCGAGCTTGGCAAGGGGAACAT
>JARFQM010000130.1 GCA_029287755.1 Desulfofustis sp.
GGGAGTCATCCTCTCCTCCGACGTATTGGATGCAGAGGTCAGACTCACCGACACGCTCGTGCGCCAATCCGCGGCCAGGGCCAACCACCGCATCGCCACTGCCAACCTGCGCCGGGCTAAGGGCTATCAGCAGTATACGACCACCACTGAAGAATTACTGGAGAGACAATAATGAAATCGGCATCGCTCAGATCATTCTCTGCGCCGGCATCCTTGCTGCTGCTGGCACTGCTGGCGCTGACCAGCTGCAAATCCGAACAGCATGGTCCTCAGCAAAAGGCTGAAGAACTGGCGCCGCTCGAGGTCCAGGTTATTGCCGCCGAGCAGGTACATCCTTTGCGCCAGATCGAAATTATGGCCACCGTGGAGGCCGCCCAGAGCGCCACCATAGCAGCCAAAATAAGCGGCAACATCACCGAGTTGCCGGTCAATCTTGGCTCGAAGGTCAACTCGGGAGATATCCTGGCGGTCATCAGCGCTGATGAGATCAAGGCCAAATTATCCCAGGCACAGGCTCAATTGGAGCAAGCCCAGCGCAACCTCACCAGGGAACGCAACCTGCTGAAAAAGAATGCGGCTACAGCAGAGTCGGTGAAAACCCTCGAGGAGCTGAGGCGCATAGCCCAGGCAGCTTTCAATGAGGCGCAGACCATGCTCGATTATGCGACCATCAAGGCGCCGTTTGCTGGGGTGGTCACCAGTAAGCCAGCCAATGTCGGCGATCTTGCAACTCCCGGTAAAACACTGCTGAAGCTGGAAAACGAATCGAGTCTGCAGGTGATCACTGATGTGCCCGAAGCCCTGGTGCTAGATCTTGCCATCGGCGACACCCTGCCGGTGAAAATTGAAGCGGCAGGGGTTGAGGTCTCAGGCACAGTCACCGAGATTGCCCCGACCGCTGATCCCACCTCGAGGACTGCACCGGTAAAACTGCAGATCCCCGCTTCGCCGAATATTCGTTCGGGCCAGTTTGCCAGAGTCAGCCTGCCAGGAAGCCGGGGAACGGCGATCATGGTGCCCCGGACTGCGGTTCAGTCTTTTGGGCAGCTGGAACGAGTGTTTATCGAATTAAACGGCAGAGTCAGGCTGCAGCTCGTCAAGACCGGTCTGGTCGTCGACGACCTGATCGAGGTTCTTTCGGGCATCTCTGCAGGAGACCGGGTGGTGGTATCGGACACCAGAGAACTTGTGGATGGCCGAAGAGTCACCGTCAAGTAATCGTCTAATCACTCTTCATTTACTCTATTCCAGCCATGGATACAAAAGATATACCTCACAGTGGTTTCGCCGGCAAATTGGCGGGTCTGTTCATCGATTCCAAGCTGACGCCGCTGGCCATCGTCGGCTCTCTTCTGCTCGGCATCCTCGCAGTGATCATGCTGCCTAGAGAGGAAGAGCCGCAGATCAAGGTACCCATGATCGACGTAATGGTAGCGATGGAAGGGGCCACTCCCAAAGAGATCGAGGAGCAGGTTACCATCCCCATGGAAAAGCTGCTCTACGAGCTCCCCAACGTCGAATATATCTACTCCACCTCGATGGCCGGGAAATCATTGCTGGTTGTCCGTTTTTATGTCGGTGCCGATCTCGAGACGGCGATCGTCCGACTCAATCAGAAACTGGCAACCAACTTCGACAGGATACCTCACAACGTCTCGATGCCGCTTATCAAACCGCATACCATAGACGACGTGCCGATCCTGGCCCTGACTCTTCATTCTGATAAGTATGATCAGTACATGCTCAGGAGGGTTGCGGCTCAGCTCGATGATGTGATAAAAAACATCCCCGAAGTTGCCGAAACGAAACTGATAGGCGGAAGCAAACGTGAGCTCAGAATCCGGCTCGACCCGGTGTTGCTGGCCTCGAGAAACCTGTCGATCAACGAACTCATTCCCATCATCCAGCAGGCCAACAGGCAGAGTTACACTGGATCCCTGGTTAATTCCAACAGCGAGATAGAGATTCAAACGGGCACCTTTCTGACCAGTGCTGAAGAGATCGGCCGTATCGTGATCGGGGTGTACGGGGGAAAACCAGTTTATCTCGAGGAGGTAGCTGAAATCCTGGACGGTTCCGAGGAGCCTTCCCACTATGTTCTCTATGGTGCTCCCTCAAGGCAGGACCTAGAGGCCGCAGTGACCCTGTCGATCGCCAAGCGGCCGGGGGCAAATGCGGTCGCCGTAGTCGAAAATGTACTCAAAAAAATTGAGGCATTAAAAGGCAATCTGATTCCTGCCGATCTGGAAATAAGCGTCACCCGCGACTATGGAGCAACTGCCTCGGAGAAATCAAACGAGCTGCTGCTCCACATGGGCATCGCCGTATTCGGCGTGGCCATCCTAATCCTGCTTTTTCTCGGCTGGCGCGAGTCCCTGGTGGTCATGCTCGCCATCCCCTCGACCCTCGCTCTCACCCTTCTGGTTTTCTACCTCTACGGCTACACCTTGAACAGGATCACCCTGTTCGCCCTCATCTTTTCCATTGGTATTCTAGTCGACGATGCCATTGTCGTGGTAGAGAACATCGTCCGTCACATGCATCTGCCCGGCAACCAGGATCGATCCCTGTTGAAAGTGGCGGTGGAAGCGGTCAGCGAGGTCGGCAACCCGACGATTCTGGCAACCTGGGCCGTTATTGCCGCGATTCTGCCCATGGCCTTTGTGGGCGGCCTGATGGGTCCGTACATGCGGCCGATTCCAGTCGGAGCATCGGCGGCCATGCTCTTTTCACTGATTATCGCTTTCACAGTCACCCCCTGGGCGGCTACCCACTTCCTCAAAGCCAGGACAGGAGGTAAGGGACATGCTCATGATGCCGTGCCCGACGACTTCTTCACCCGGCTCTATCATAAGATCATGGATCCGCTGCTCGCCCACGCCGGCTGGCGGTTGGTGTTTTTCTCTGTCATAACCCTCCTGCTGCTCGGCTCAATGGCCATGGTTGGTCTTGGCCACGTCAAGGTCAAAATGCTTCCCTTTGACAATAAGAGCGAATTTCAGGTAATTCTGGACATGCCCGAGGGCACGACGCTGGAACAGACTTCGAGGGTGGCGCTGGAGATGGCGGCGGTAATCAGGCAAGATCCAGACGTGGTTGACTACCAGGTGTATGTGGGTACCGCTTCGCCGTATAATTTCAATGGCCTCGTACGCCACTATTTTCTGCGCAGCGGTCCCACCGTTGCTGACATTCAAGTTAACTTGCTCCCCAAACACCAGAGGGATCTAAAGAGCCACGATATCGCCAAGCGGGTCAGGCCGAAACTGGCTGATATTGCCGAGCGCTACGGCGGCACGCTGGTGGTCGCCGAAGTTCCCCCCGGGCCCCCCGTTCTCCAGACTCTGGTAGCGGAAATTTATGGACCTACCGAGCGAGATAGGCTGGCTCTGGCTGAAGAGGTAAAATCAATCATGGCCAGCAGTCCCGGCGTGGTCGATGTCGACTGGTACCGGGAAACACCGAGAACCAGAACTCTGATCACGGTGGACAAGGAAAAAGCAGCGCTGAGCGGCATCACCGAGTCGCAGATAAACAGGACCATAAAGATCGGAGTGGACGGGCTCTCCATCGACCTTCTCCACCAGCCCAGCGACAAGGAGCCGATCAATATTGTACTCGAGGTACCCCGAGCACAGCGGGCCCGCATCGACGAGCTGCTCAACATTTCACTGCGCTCTCAATACTCAGCTCAGGCACCGCTGGTGCCGCTGCGGGAATTGGTTCGAGTGTCTGAAACCGAAGTCGAGCAGCCAATTTACCGTAAAAATCTCAAGCCGCTTATCTATGTGACCGGAGATGTGGCAGGCGTCGTGGAAAGCCCGGTGTATGCCATCCTGGAGATGAACGAGAAAATTAATGCTCTCGATTCGGCCGACTACGGTGCCACTGCCGGACCGGTGAAGATATACAATCTCTTTCAGCCTTTTGATGAAACCCGTCCGGCGATGAAATGGGACGGTGAATGGCATATCACCCTCGAGGTATTCCGGGACCTCGGCCTGGCCTTTTGCGTGGTGTTGGTGCTGATCTATATGCTGATGGTCGGCTGGTTTAAAAATTACACCACCCCGCTGGTGGTGATGGCAGCCATTCCCTTCTCTCTGATCGGCATACTCCCGGCCCATTGGGCGTTTGGGGCATTTTTCACCGCCACTTCGATGATTGGCTTTATGGCGGGAGCAGGAATCGTGGTGAGAAACTCGATCATCCTGGTCGATTTTATTGAGCTGCGCATCCAACAAGGTCTCCCCCTTGACCAGGCCGTGGTGGAGGCTGGCGCCGTCCGTTTCCGGCCCATGCTGCTCACCGCCTTGGCGGTAGTAGTGGGGGCCTCGGTAATCCTCGCCGATCCGATCTTTCAGGGGCTGGCCATCTCGCTGATGTTTGGAGAGATAGCTTCATTGCTGGTGAGCCGCATGGCAGTGCCGGTCATGTATTATGTGGTCAAAAAACGCCAGCACCCCGTAGGGTAGCTCAGACAAGATACCCCTGATTCTGCAGGTAGAGCAGAATCTCCTGGACGGCTTCAAGCGGCGTTATGCTGGTAGTATCAATCACTATGTCGGGATTCGCCGGTTCGATATAGGGGTCGGTGACACCGGTCACCCCTTTGATCTTGCCGCTGCGGGCCTTGGCATAAAGCCCCTTGCGATCACGCTGTTCGCAGACCTCCAGGGGAGTTGCCACGTGGATTTCCACATATCCTCCATAACAGCTGATCAGCTCCCGGTTGGCCTGTCTCGACTCTTCATAGGGGGCAATCGGCGCGCAGATGGCGATACCGCCGTTTTTGGTGATTTCGCTGGCCACAAAACCGATGCGGGTGACGTTGAGATCACGATGCTCCCTGGAGTAGGTCAGCTCGGAGGACAGATTTTTTCGGACAATATCGCCGTCGAGCAAGGTTACCGGTCGATCCCGCATCTCCATGAATTTGACCAGCAGCACCCGGGCGATGGTCGACTTTCCCGAACCGGAGAGCCCGGTCAGAAAGATGGTGAACCCCTGCTTTGATCGCGGTGGAAAGGCATGCTGCAGCTCGGTGACCATATCGGGCCAGGCGAACCAGGGAGGCACCTCTTCGCCCTCCAGCATCCGCCTCTGCAGTTCCATCGAGGTGATTTTCTCAAGTTCGCCTGAGCTTTTTGAGAGTGGGAAATATTTCTTTTTCGACCCGTGGAATCCCCAGTCCTCCTGCGGCACCATGTCAATCCCCGTCCGATCTGCATAATCGCTTACCAACTGCTGGGCAGCACCCCGTTCATAAAAAAGAGAAGCGCCGTTGGTCCTGGCAAATGGATCGGCCTGGTCCTCGGATACCATGAAATGACTGCAGCCGAAGTTCTTGCGCATGATCGCCTGCAGCAATGCCTCACGGGGACCGGCCCAGCGAGTGGCAAAGGGTGAGAGGCCAAGCATGATCATGTTGGGCGGAAATTTCGTGGTGAACACCTGGTAGCAGCAGATGTGCGTGTAAAAATCCACGTCTCCAGGGTGGTCCAAGCCGACCACTGGCTGCAGGAAAATAGAGGCGCCTATCCGGGAGGCGGCATCAAGCACCATCTCCCGGTGGGCGCAATGCAGATATTGTTCGGTATGAAAGCCGAGCACCCGTCTCCAGCCGTTCATGGTAAAGCGCCGGACGCTCTCCGACGGAGTCAGCCGCAGCTGCAGAAAATCATAGTGAACAGGCAGGTTGATACCCTCGACACTGCCGCCGATATACCAGGAGTCGGTCTGATTGACGAGTTGCCTTACCCCCGGGTGTTTGGCAACATCCGCAGTTCCATACACCAGGGAAGCTTCCTCTCGTTTATCGGCTTGCCAGATATCGTTTATGGTGAGTATGGCGAGCAGAAACCCCTCCTGGTCATTCAGGGCTATCAATTGGCCGGGCTCCACCGAGCGGGCAAAGCTTTCGTTCACGTCGAGGCAGACCGGCACCGGCCATACGGTGCCGTCCTTCAGACTGAGATTGTGGAGCACCGCATCATAGTCGTCCCTGCCGAGAAATCCGCTCAGAGGATAAAATCCTCGATTCATTATCAATTCCAAATCAAAGAGCTGGCGTTCGTTCAAGTCAAGCGAGGCCAACTCCAGGGCCTGGTGCCGCAAGACCTCAGCTCTTCTGAAATGCACCACCAGCGATTCGGAATAGTCTTCTGTCTTCATGATTCTCCAGCAATGATGGTTTATCTGTTATCGACGCCCGTGCCCACTCGCCGTTTCTGAACCCGGCTATTATTTGTCAAGATAATGGCAATAGCGAGCGTAGGTGTGCTCGAGCCCTGAGCGCAAAGAAAAAAGCGGCTGCCACCCGTGGCTTTCGAGTCTTGAAACGTCCAGCAGCTTCTGCGGTGTGCCGTCCGGTTGACTGTCATCAAAGCGAATCTCGCCGGCGAAGCCGACGACTTTCTGGATCAGCTCAGCCACCTCTCTTATGGTGCAGTCCTTTCCGGTACCAACATTTAAGAAACTGGGAGCACTGAGAGAGGGGTCGGACCGTGGTGCGCGCAGGCTGTTGGCATAAACCTCAGCAGCCATTTTCATGACAGCGTAGCACCCAGAGGCCATATCGTCCACGTGGAGAAATTCCCTCCGACCCATACCACTGCCCCAGAGCTGAACGTAGGGGCGGCTGCGCAGCGATTCGCCGTCGGCTTCGAACAGGGCGGTTCGCAGTGCAGCGGGAATGGGGCCGTAGACTGCCTCATCATGAGCTATTGCTCCCAGATTGTCGTCTGAGGCAAGCTTGGCCAGGTGACACTTGCGAATAATAGCCGGGATGACATGCGAGTTTTCGAGATGATAGTTGTCACCGGGGCCATAGAGATTGGTGGGCATGACCGCCCGGTAAGCGGTTCCATACTGGCGGTTGTAGGCCTCACACATCTTGATGCCGGCA
>JARFQM010000157.1 GCA_029287755.1 Desulfofustis sp.
GTGTTCCAGTCCTGGCGGCGTTTTTCTTTCTCTCTCTGAAACCTCACACTCAAAACAAGTAGACAAGCAATGGCAACGTCCTACTGACCTGAACGAACTACACAGGGTCGCGGGGGGTTGAGGGATGAATATGGTAATCTAACATCTTTTTTCTAACTAATAAACGGTACAATATGGTGGCTTCATACTTTTAAGGGTTGTACAGTCCGTCGAAACTCATGGGAAGAAAAGTAGGTTGAAAATGTTGAGTAAATGGAAGACCTAAACTGTTTTACAGAAATGAGTCATCTGCTCCTTCTTCCCTGCCTAACCCACTATTTTATTTACACAACCAAATGATTCTTGTTACCCTCATGGCCAATCAATTAAGGTAAAAAGAGCTATGATAAAGCGTATTTTTCTGCACGGCCTCGATTCTTCGGGGAGCGGTACCAAAGGCCGTTTTTTCTCTACCCGGTATCCTGACATGATGCGCCCCGATTTTAACGGAACGCTCCAGGAGCGGATGAACCATCTCCGCACACTGCTGGGCGATGGCGGTCAATTCATCATCGTTGGTTCCAGCTTCGGCGGGCTGATGGGTGCCTGTCTGGCGATGGACCAGCCGGAACGAGTGCACCGGCTGATCATGCTGGCTCCGGCTCTGAACTTTCATGAATTTCAGGTGCCGGAACGAAAATTTGAGACCGAAGCCGTTCTCGTCATCGGCAACGACGACGTGGTGACGCCCCCCGAGATTGTCGTACCCGCGGCTGAGGCCACCTTTGCTGATCTGCAGACCAGCATCGTCGACGATGATCATCTGCTGCACCGCACTTTTCAGGAACTGGACTGGGGCCATCTCCTCAGGCAGAATTAGGGGCTGCTCGACAGCTATCGAGAGTGACCAAGACGATCAGGTAAGGAGCATGGAGTCGTTGGCCAGTTCCTCCCCTTGCACCTTGTAGAACTGGTGGAGAAGATCGTCAACGCTGAGGCTGCTTTTCTTCTCGCCGCTGACATCGAGGATGACCCTTCCCTGATGCAGCATGATGAGGCGGTTGCCGAATTCGATGGCATGCTTCATATTGTGGGTGATCATCAGGGTGGTCAATCCCTGTTCGGCAACGATCTCCCTTGTGAGGGAGAGGATCTGCCCCGCGGTTTTCGGATCTAAGGCGGCAATATGTTCATCGAGCAGCAGTACTTCGGGCCTCACCAGGGTTGCCATCAGCATGGTCAGGGCTTGGCGCTGGCCGCCGGAGAGCAGACCGACTCTATCCTGAAGCCGGGTTTCGAGTCCCAGTCCGATTTTGGCCAGTTCGCTGGCGAAGAGCTCCCGATCCCCAGTCCGAACCCCAATTCCGAGTCCCCTTCTCTTGCCCCTCCGCAGGGCAAGCGCCATATTCTGCTCAATGGTCGCTGACGGACAGGTTCCCAGCAGGGGATCCTGGAAAACCCTGGCGATCAATTTGGCCCGCTTGTATTCCGGCCACCGAGTGATGTTCAGGTTGCCAATGGTGATCGTGCCCGAATCTAGCAGGAACGATCCTGCCAGGGCATTGAGCAGGGTAGACTTGCCGGCCCCGTTGGAGCCGATCACCGTGATAAAATCGCCGCTAGCAACCTGCAGACCGATATCGTTCAACGCCAGTACCTCGTTGACGCTGCTGCGGTGAAAATACTTGGTGCAGTGCTCGATGGCAATCATTGGGCCAACAGTTTTTTCTTGATGTTCGGAGCGATCAGGGCACCGATCACCAGCAGCGCGGTAATCAGGTTGAGATCGCTCGGACTGAAGGTGAATCCGCCCAGGTCAAGCCCGAGGGCCAGGGCGATAGCCAGCCGGTACAACACCGAGCCGAGAACCGCGGCGACTATAGCCCGGGCAATCGAGCTGGAGCCGAACACGGTTTCACCGACGATAACCGAGGCCAGTCCGGCAATGATCGTACCGATGCCCATGCCCACGTCTGCCGCTCCTTGGTTTTGGGCGATCAGCGCCCCGCTCAGAGCCACCAGGGCGTTGGAGAGCCCTACTCCGACGATGATAATGAGGTGGGTATTTACCCCCTGACTGATGATCATCTGGGCATTGTCGCCGGTGGCCAGAACCGCCTGGCCGAATTCGGTTTTCAAAAACCAGATCATTCCCCCCATGATAACCAGGCTGATGAGACTGAAAACCGCCAGGCTGGCGAGATGGGGAGGTATCCCCAGGGCGATGAGCGGATCAAACACGGTGGCCGAGCCGATCAGGGCAGTATTGGGGCCCCCCATAATGCGGATATTGATCGAATAGAGGGCGATCATGGTCAGGATTGAGGCCAGCAGATGGAGAATCTTGAACTTGGTATTCAACACCGCGGTTACCGCCCCGGCAGCAAACCCGCCGAAAGCGGCACATAGCAGAGACAGATAGGGGTTGAGCCCGGAGGTAATGGCCACGGCGGAGATGGCAGCGCCCAGAGGGAGGCTGCCATCCACGGTGAGATCGGGAAAATCGAGGATCCTGAAGGTCAGATAGACCCCGATTACCATGATTCCATATACCAGCCCCTGTTCCAGGGCGCCGATGGCCGCGTAGATCGTCATTACAGCAGTGTACCCGAAGTGGGACCGCTACTCGTAGATCTTGGCAGCCTGCTTGACCAGTTCCTCCGGTGGAGGGGCCCCCATCGCCGCAGCCGCTTTCAGGTTGATCTGCAACTGCAGCTCTTGCTGAAATTCCACCGGCAGCGAACTCGGTGCGGCGCCCTCAAGAATTTTTTTAGCCATGGCGCCGGTCTGGTAGCCGTGCTTGTAATAATCAAAGCCCATGGCCGCGACCGCTCCGCGGGCCACCGAGTCGACATCGGCGGCGAAAATCGGCAGTTTGTTCTGAGTGCCCACCTTGATCACCGACTCGAGAGCGGCGACGATGGTGTTATCGGTGGGAATGAATACCGCATCGCAGCGGCCCACCAGGCTTTTGGCCGCGGCATAGACATCGGCAGTTTTCGGAGCAGTGGCTTCGACCACGGTGAAACCGAATTTGGAGCTCAGTTCCTTGACTGCAGCGACAATGGCCTTGGAGTTAGCCTCCCCGGCGTTGTAGAGGATTGCCAGCTTTTTGATGTCCGGCTTGTAGGTGGTGATCATTTCCAGGTGCTTCTCGGTCGGCAGCAGATCGGACACGCCGGTGACGAATTCGGAAGGCTTGTCGATCGCCTCTACCAGCCCGGCAGCAACGGGGTCGGTTACCGCAGTGAACAGCATGGGTCTTTTCAGGTCGGCCGGTGCCTTGCTCAAGGCCTGGACAGTCGCCTGGGCGGACGGGGTGGCGATGGCGACCAGGAGATCACTTTTTTCTCCAATCATCTGCTGGCCGATCTGGGTTGCGGTACCCATGTTGGCCTGGGCATTGTGAACCTTGAACTCAGCACTTACCCCGTTGTCCTTCAAATAATCCTGAAATCCTTTCAATACCGCGTCCAGGGCCGGATGTTCAACGAACTGATTGACCGAGATCACCGGTCCAGCAGCCAGGGCCCCGCTGGCCAGCAGGATGGCTGAAGCAGACAGGATCATAAGTAGTTT
>JARFQM010000160.1 GCA_029287755.1 Desulfofustis sp.
GAAGAGGGAGAAGGTGCAGTTCCCGAGGGATAATAAGGTTATGGTTACACTCGATTTCACTAAGTCCCCTGATGGTTTGATTCCGGCAATAGCGCAGGATTACCAGAGCGGTGCGGTGCTGATGCTTGCCTACGTTAACGAGGCCGCCTGGAAGAAAACCCTGGAGACGGGGTCGGCCCATTACTGGAGCAGATCGCGAAGCCAGATCTGGCTCAAGGGGGAGAGCTCTGGTAATGTGCAGAAGATAAAAGAAATACTGGTCGACTGTGATGCAGACTGCATCGTCTATAAGGTCGATCAGCTCGGCGGAGCGGCCTGTCATAAAGGATATCCCACCTGCTTTTTTAGAAAGCTTGAGGGCGACAGGCTGGAAATTATAGAAACACAGGTATTTGACCCGGCAGAGGTATACGGTTCGAAAGGTTGAGTTGCGGAGCAGGTTATGAATGTATTGAAACTGGGATTACCGAAGGGCAGCCTCGAGAAGGCCACAATCGAATTGTTCGAGAAGGGCGGTTGGCTGATCAAACCGGCTGCGAGAAATTATTTTCCCACGATAGACGACCCTGAACTTGATTGTTCGATCTGTCGTCCCCAGGAAATGTCGAGATATATCGAGAGCGGGATGCTCGATGCGGGAATAACCGGAAAGGACTGGACCCAGGAAAACGGTTCCGATGCGATAATTGTTGCCGACCTCGTCTATTCCAAGGTCAGCAATAAACCGACCCGATGGGTCATAGCCGTAGCCGGCGATTCTTCCATCAAGACAATTGAAGATCTGCAGGGCAAGAAGGTGGCGACCGAACTGGTCAATGTCACCACCCGATTTTTCCAGGAAAAAAACATCGATGTCGATATAGAATTTTCCTGGGGTGCGACCGAAGCCAAAGTGGTCTCCGGTCTGGCGGACGCGGTAGTCGAGGTCACCGAGACGGAGAGCACCATCAGGGCTCACGGTTTGAGAATCATACATGAGCTGATGCAATCCAATACCCAGCTGATTGCCAACAAGGACGCCTGGGAGGATTCCTGGAAACGGAAAAAAATCGAAAATATTTCCATGCTGCTCCAGGGCGCCTTGAGAGCTGACCGGATCGTGGGTTTGAAAATGAATGTGAAGAACGAAGACCTGGACCAGGTAGTGCAAATTTTACCGAGCCTCAATGCCCCGACTATTGCAAATCTTTACCAGACTGACTGGTTTTCGGTTGAAACGGTGGTTTCCGAGGACATGGTCAGGGATCTGATTCCGCGTCTGATCGAAAAGGGTGCAGAAGGTATCATCGAGTATCCGTTGAACAAGGTTATCTGAATCTGACCGAGTGCCCCCATGAACCTTAATGATGCCACTTTTCAGTTAAGCGTTCACCATCTCAGGCAGCTGCCCGACGAGGATCTCCCGGAAATTGCTTTTGCCGGAAGGTCCAATGTCGGTAAGTCAAGCCTGCTCAATGCCCTGTTTAACCGCAAGAATTTTGTCAAAGTGAGTTCCCGGCCGGGCAAAACACAGGGCCTTAATTTTTTTCTTATCCCCGGAACCTGCCATTTCGTAGATCTGCCTGGCTACGGGTATGCGAAGGTTTCAAAACAGATGCAGGCTCACTGGGGCGCACTCATTTCGTCTTATCTCGAAAACCGCGGGCAATTGCGACTGGTCGTGGTCATCATGGACCTGCGGCATGAAGCTAAACAGCGGGATCGGGAATTGCTGCTCTGGCTTAAGCAGCGCGAGGTACCTTCTCTTGCCGTCTACACTAAAGCCGATAAGTTATCGGGGAATAAAAGAGCACAAAGGGCGGCCGCACTTGATGCCGGCCACGGACTCAACCCTGAAGAAAGAGTGATCTTTTCAGCGGCCACCAAATTAGGCAGAGATCAGCTTCTCGCAAAGCTGGAACATTGCCTGGCGCCCTCATAGAGTTTTTGCCGTTGTCCAAATATTCCGGCACAAAAATAAATTACCTGTGATTTTTATTGCTTATCCCCGACTTTGCCGCGAATGATTGTGTCTCTGGTAAAATAATCTTGCCAGTGGGCGAACGATACATTAAAATCCCAGAGCTGCATATAAACCTTTATTGGAGTGTGAAATGTCGCCGTATTCCGAACTGCCGTGCTGGGTTATCATGAACTGTGGAGATAACAACAAGTGTCCCGCCAAGGAGCAGCCTCAGCTAAACTGCTGGGATATCTTCAGCGAGGTCGATGAAAAGGTTTTTAATATTTGTCAGGATTGTCTGGTCTACCTCTCGCGGCAGGAAGAATCGATTCTGAGCAGACAGGAAATGGATCAGATCATGCTGGCAAAAGGTATTGATGTCGGCGCCTTGAGCGCAGGTATGGCGGTCAATTCCGACAACTGAAAAACATTCTGAGGCAGGCCGTAAGCAGCTCTTCTGTCAATCGGCGTCACGCTTCAAAACAGCGAGAAAGGCGTTTTGGGGGATGTCGACGTTGCCCACCGTTTTCATTCGCTTCTTTCCGGCTTTCTGTTTCTCCAGCAGTTTTCGCTTTCTGGTAATGTCCCCCCCATAGCATTTCGCGGTGACGTCCTTGCGCAGCGCTGATATGTTGGTACGGGCGATGATCGTAGAACCAATGGCTGCCTGAATGGCGATCTTGAACATCTGGCGGGGTATTTCCTCTTTCAGTCTCTCACAGGCGCTTAATCCTCTTGCCCTGGCGTTGGAACGATGAACCAGCTGGGACAGCGCATCGACCACCTCACCATTGACCAGGATATCGAGTTTGACCAAGTCACTGGCACGGTAGTCGAGCAGTTCATAGTCGAATGAACCATACCCCTGGGTAATCGACTTGAGCCTGTCGTAGAAATCGTAAATGGCTTCGGCCAATGGCAATTCGCAGGTAAACTCTATTCTTCCGGGGGTAGGGTAGTGATAATTGGT
>JARFQM010000173.1 GCA_029287755.1 Desulfofustis sp.
CCGCACTGGATTGGATTCGGTGGCGATTTCCAGAGAACGAAAATTTTCCGATCTGCGATCCTTCTCGGCTGCTGATCCCGATGAAGACGGTGCCGACCGGCTTGTCCTCGGTACCTCCGTCCGGGCCGGCAATGCCGGTTACCGAGAGTCCGATTCCTGCACCGCAGCGCTGCCTGATGCCGACGGCCATGGCTTCAGCTGTTTCTCCGCTGACTGCACCGCACCTCTCGAGGGTGGTCGACTGGACGCCAAGCAGCTTCTCCTTGAGTTCGTTGGCGTAGGCCACGGCTCCCCCGAGAAAATATCTGGAACTGCCCGGAATTCTGGTGATCCGGTGGGCAATGAGTCCCCCGGTACAGGATTCCGCCACTCCAAGGGTCAGCTTAGCCTGGAGCAGTTGTTCCCCTACAAGGGCTTCCAGTTCCTCTCCCTCTCGTCCATAAACTGCATCGCCAAGAGTCTGTTCAAGCTGCTCACAGGCGCTCTCGAATAGTTCTCCACCCGCCTGACCCTGTGTGGTTCTGAGCATGATGCTGAGGTGAACATCGGGGTACACCGGGTAATAGCCGATCTTGATCTGCGGTGGAAGATTGGACTTTTTTATTCTGCGGTTGATCTCCGATTCGGCCAGGCCGAACACCTTGTAAATACGCTGCAACGTCTGTAAAGCCGAACCTTCCTGCCAGGCCATGAGTTTGGGCAGAACGATCCGATCCATCAAATCCTTCATCTCCTCCGGCACACCGGGCAGAAAGAAAATGGGAGTATTGTCGTGGACGAGCTGATAGCCGGCGACTCGTGATTCCGGCTCGAGCGCTTCGGCGCCGCCGGGAAGCCAGGCCAGTTTCTCCAGGGGGTTGTGCTGGGATATCTTGCGGCTGGAGAGGTGTTCCCTGATCCAGGCGAGGGTGGCCAGGTCAGGCATGGTGGGGCGATTGAGTGCCTGGGATACCGCCTCGTTAGTGATGTCATCGTCGGTGGAGCCGAGGCCGCCGGTGACGATGATAAAATCCACCCGGCCGATGGCCTGGACCAGAGCCTGGCCGATGAGCTCGGGGGAGTCCCCGATGGTGCTCATGGCATGGATAGTGTGGCCGGCATCGAACAGTTTTCTGGCGGCATAACCGCTGGTGGTGTTCATTATTCTGCCGGAGGTGAGTTCGTCACCTATTGCAATAATTTCGCCGATCATCTCCTACACGATCCGGGCCGAGACAGAGTCTGTCAAGAGCTCGGTGAGTTCCACAGTGACCGGTTCTCTGGGGAGATTCTGGGGTATATCCGTCACGATGGGAATGTAGTTGTCAGTATAGCCTTTTAGTGTATCACCGGAATGCTTTTCCGTCTCCAGAAGCGCTTTTCTTCTAGAATTAATAAAACGGCGGTAAAAAGCTCGACTTTTTTCACGCCCCAGGGTGCGCAGTATCTCTACCCGATGCTGTTTTGCAGCGCTGTCAATGTGCTCGTCAAACGAGGCGGCCTTGGTGCCGGGCCGTTTGGAAAATGGAAAGATATGGAGATAGGTGGCGTCGGTGGAGGCTATGAGCTCTCTGCTGTTGTCGAACATTACCTCGTTTTCGCCGGGGAATCCGACCATGAGGTCGTAGCCGATCGCCGCCTCGGGGAGGGCCGTTCGACACCGGTCGACAACCGCTCTGAACTGCTCTCTGGTGTAGCGCCGGTTCATTCTTCTGAGTACCTCATTGTCACCGCTCTGCAATGGTATATGCAGGTGCGGCATGAGATTATCGGCTTCGCTCATCAATCCCAGCAGCGCGGGGCTGATTTCCAGCGGCTCGATGGAGGACAGCCTGAATCGTAGCGAAGGGTAGCTCTGACATAATCTATCAAGTAGTCCGACGATATTACAATTCTCTGACAGATCCAAACCGTAGCGACCGACATGGATACCGGTAACGACGATCTCTCGGTGTCCCGCCTGCTGGTAAAACATTACCTGGCGCTCCACCTCGGCGAGCGGCAGGCTCCGGCTTGGCCCCCTGGCATAGGGTACGATACAATAGCTGCAGAAACTCTCGCAGCCGTCCTGAACGCGCAGATAGGCCCTGGTCCTGCCCTCGAACCTGTCGACCTGCAGCGGGGCTATCCGGCGCCGCCCGCGAATTTCACTCATCGGTCGGGACGGCGGGGCTGGCTGCCCGGTCAGCAGTTCGGCCACGAGGTTTTCCTTGGCATCGTTGCCGGCCACCACCAGTCGAGTGGGATCGATTTCCGGGAGGCGAGACAATTCTTCATGCTGCAGTTGGGCGTGGCAGCCGGTGACCACCACCGTGGCCCGTTCATTGCGCCGCAGCGCTTTTCTGACTTCGCGCCGCGACTCGCTGCCGGCTTTGGCGGTGACGGTGCAGGTGTTGACGATAATGAAGTCGGCGTCCTCCAGAACAGAGGTGACGGCAACCCCATGCTGCTCCAGCTGGCATTTGAAGGCGGCGGTCTCAAATTGATTGACTTTGCAGCCGAGGGTACTCAGGTAGGCCTTCTTCATTTCTGTCGCCAATTTATGGACCAGTTGTTCGGGCGGAGATTTCAGCTGAGCCAATCACCCGGCCGTTGTCGTAGAGCACCGCATACTGACCGGGGCTTATGGCCCGCTGGGGCTGGTCGAATTCAAGCTCGAGCAAACCATTGTCTATTTCCCTCACGAGTGCCGCCGCTCCGCGGTGGGTGGAGCGTATCTTTACTTTGAACCGGTCGCCGGCGGCCGGTGGGGAAGAGACCAGCCAGTTCGGCGCTACCCCTTTGACGACGGTGGCCTGCAGTTCCTCATTCTTGCCGATGATGAGCCTGTTTGCGGCGGCGTCGAGTGCGCAGACGTACCAGGGTGAATGGTCGGGGAGGCCAAGCCCCCGTCTCTGCCCCACCGTGTAACGGTGTAACCCCAGGTGAGTGCCGATTTGCTCACCATCAAGGGTGACGATCGGGCCCGGTTCCATGCCACCGCCGAGTTCAGCGTCCAGATACTCGGCGACGCTGGTACCTTTGAGAAAACAGACGTCCTGGCTTTCCTTACCCCTGAAATCGGGAAAACCGTGCGACTCGATGAACCGATAGGTATCTTCCTTATGCATGGAGCCCAATGGGAAGCGCAACCTGTTCAGCTGTGAGGTGGTCAGGCGGGCCAGAAAATAGGATTGATCCTTGTGCGGATCGATTCCCTCGAACAGGCCCACTTCGCCGTGGATCTCCTGGCGTCGCACGTAATGGCCGGTGGCCATGGCTGGGAGACCGGTGGAGAGAACATGATCGAGAAACAGACCACATTTTATTTCTCGGTTGCAGACCATACAGGGATTGGGCGTTTTGCCTTTTCGATAGCTGTCGATGAAATAGTCAAGAACGATCTTTTTGAAATGGTTCTTGAGGTCCACGACCTGTAATTGGATACCCAGCCGGCCGGCAAGCGCTTGCACCTCTTCTGCCTGATCCGAAAAGCCGGGCTGGCCGATATCCATCAGAAAGCCATGCACCTGATAGTGTTCTTTGAGCAGGAGGGCACAGGCTGTCGAGTCGACCCCGCCGCTCATGGCCAGGCCGATCTGTTTCATGGAAGTGCTTGCCAATGGTTGAATTGCCGTTATTGTTGTCTGATCTATGGATGTGGACCGGTTGTACTGCTCGCGTTCAGCAGATAGATGATAAACTGGTATAAAGGAAATACAAGTAATGAATTCGTCCGCTCCCGCTATTCCTGAACTGCTCGCTCCGGCAGGCAGTTTCGAAAAGCTGGTTACCGCCATTCACTACGGTGCCGATGCGGTCTATCTGAGTGGAAAGAAGTTCGGGCTGCGCGCCAAAGCTGCCAACTTCGACGAGCAGGGTATTAGCCAGGCAGTCGACTATGCTCATCAGCGTGGTGTGAAGGTCTACGTCACCGTCAATATCATTGCCCACCACGACGATTTCCAGGGGCTTGACGGATATCTTCACATCCTGGGTGAGGCCGGCGTGGATGCGATAATCGTTTCCGATCCGGGTATTTTGCAGGTGGCCTGCAGCCTGGTGCCAGCCCTGCCGATCCATCTCTCCACCCAGGCCAACGTCACCAACAGCCGCGCCGCTTCATTCTGGGTCGAGCAGGGGGTGGCGCGCCTCAATCTGGCCAGGGAGCTCAACCTTGAAGAGATTGCCGCAATCTGTGAGCAGGTGAGGGCGGAGGTCGAGGTGTTTGCCCACGGCGCTCTGTGTATTTCCTACTCGGGCAGATGCCTGTTGTCCACCTATATGACCGGCAGGGATGCAAACAGGGGTGAATGCGCCCACCCCTGTCGATACAGCTATGCCCTGGTCGAGGAAAAGCGGCCCGGGGAGTATTTTCCGGTATACGAAGACGAGCGCGGCACCTATATCTTCAATGCAAAAGATCTCTGCCTGCTCAACAGCCTTCCTGAACTGCTAGCCGCCGGCGTCAGCTCTTTGAAAATTGAAGGAAGGATGAAGTCGATTTTTTATGTGGGCGGGGTGGTTCGAGTCTATCGGGCGGCCCTTGATTATTTGCGCCAGATAGACCCCGCGCTATGGTCGAGACCGCAGAGTATCGAGATGCCCGCACCTTTTCTTGAAGAGATCGAGAAGACCGGCACCAGGGGGATGAGCCTCAATTTTGCCCACCAGAAGCCCGGCCCCGGGGATATGCTCTACGACTCATCACGTGTCGATCAGGATTATGAGCCGGTGGCGGTGGTCAGGGGAAACTCTCAGGCAGAG
>JARFQM010000194.1 GCA_029287755.1 Desulfofustis sp.
TTCCGCTCAAGGGCCATTTTCTCGTTCAGCCCCATGCCGCCAAGTTCCGGATCGCTATAGGTGCAATGCGGCATCCACCGATAATTGACCTTTCTCGGCAGTCCCATCACCGCATTGGCGACGATGATACCTCCCTCATAGCCGGCCGCATGGGTGAACTGATAACCGCCTACCACATCCCCGGCCGCAAAGATATGTGCAGAGCTCGTCCGGAGCCGGCGATCGACTCCGATGCCTTTTCGCTCATAAGCGACGCCGGCCTTATCCAGGGCCAATCCTTCCACATTCACCTGGCGGCCCGCGGCCACCAGAATATCTGTACCAGTGACCTCCAGATTCTGCCCGTCACTCGTGCGCAGCGCTATTATCTTGAGATCACCGTCAGCTTCAGCTGAAAGCATCGTGCAGCCGAGATGAAAGATGATGCCTTCATTTTCCAGGATACGGGTGAGCTCATCGGCAAGATCGGCGTCTTCACTGGAGAGAATCTGCGGACTGCGCTGCAGAACCGTAACCTTCGAACCCAGCCGGCTGAAGGCCTGGGCCATCTCGATACCGATGGGTCCGGCGCCGATAATTATCAGTGCTGCCGGGAGATAGTCGAGAGAAAAGATTTCCCGATTGGTCAAGGTCTGGATTTCCGCCAACCCCGGTAAGGGCAGCGAGGCCGGGGATGAGCCTGTGGCCACCACCCACTTACGGGCGGAGATCTTTGCCATTCCGGTGTCAACAAGATGGGCATCGTTAAATGACGCCTCGCCAAATTGTACATCAACCCCAAGTCCTTTGAAGCGCTCCACCGAATCATGGTGCTGAATTGTAGAAATCACCTGCTGGATCCGGTTTTTGATGGCTTTAAAGTCCACCGGCCGGGGGGACACCTGCGGCAATCCAAAGACGTGCTGTCGGCTCAGCTGGTGATAGACGGAAGCGCTCTTGATCAGTGTTTTGCTCGGAACGCAGCCAAAGTGCAGGCAGTCTCCACCGAGCAACCGGTCCTGTTCAACAAGCACCGTTTTGGCGCCTAATTGGGCAGCTCCCGAAGCTACGGTCAAACCAGCGGCTCCGCCGCCAATTATACCAATGTCATAGTCGTAGGCAGCCATAGCCAATCCAGCGATCACTCGCTCGCCCGGGAACGCCGGTAGCGTCCCATCAGTTTTTTCACGGTCAAGGGGAAGAGGCCGAGCACCGCAAAGGAGGCGATCAGGCTGGGCGATAGGATTCCGCCCAGCGAGTCTATCTTGGCCAGTTCATTGCCCGCATTCACATACACTATTGTCGCCGGCAGCATGCCGAGCTGAGAGACCCAGAAATACGTGCGCACCGGCATCGTGGTCAGGCCCATGAGCAGATTGATGATAAAGAATGGAAAGACCGGTATCAGTCTCAGTGAGAACAGGTAAAAAGCCCCTTCCTGCTCTATCCCCTCGTTGATGGTCTTCAGCTTGGCGCCGAATTTATTCTGCACCCAGTCACGCAGAAAAAGCCTGGAGGCGAGGCAGGCACAAGTCGCCCCGATGGTGGAAGCGAAGGACACCGCCACCGTGCCGGTGACCAGCCCGAAAAGTCCGCCGCCCGCCAGGGTCATGACCGCGGCACCGGGCAATGAGAGGGCGGTGACGATCACATAGATAAGCATGTAGGCTCCGAGCACTGCGAAACGGTGCTGCTCATAGAGCTGCTGGAAGCGGGCCTGTGATTGTTTGAGATAATCGAGGCTTAGAAAGCGGCCCAGGTCGTAATAGAAAAACAGACCGACAATAAGGAGCAGGACACCGAGAATTATAATTTTCTTATAGGTTGAATTATCCATCCTGGCCCTGTACTCGGTGGATCACTCCTCTTCCCAGTGGATGCAGTTTTCAGGGCAGAATTTCATGGCTTCCTGCACCCTGTCTTGGTCATAATAGTCGAGATCGCATATTTCTATGTAACCGCCGCTTGCAGAGACCCTGAAGATGTCCGGGGCAACTTCTATGCAGCCGCCGCATTTGGAACAGCTGCTCAGATCGATGGTTGGCCTTTTGTATTGTGCCATGACGTGATGCACATCCATTGGTCCCGAGCGAAATTGCTTTAAAAATTACCTTAATTGCGGTAAAAATGGTCCAGCTATTATTGCAAAGGATAATTATTCTCAACTAGAAATCAATTTGACCGGGACACACTGGACCGCCCTATTACTCGTCAGGAGTCGTTGAAAAGTCTCTAGAATATGCTATATTTTTTCGCTTGTTGTTTTGCGGACTTTAGTTAAGGATAGTGACTTTGTTTGGTGGCACCATAAACGACGGTCAATGAGCAACTTCCAGCGGATGGAGAAGAAATGAGCAACAAGGAACTGGCTAAGGGTATTCATTGGGTAGGAGCTATCGATTGGGACGTGCGAGATTTTCACGGATATTCGACTCTGGCGGGCACCACTTATAACGCATTTTTACTCATCGATGAAAAAATTACTTTGATCGATACAGTTAAACACTCCCATTACAACGATATGATGCACCAGATCAGGGAGATTATCGATCCCGAACAAATCGACTACCTGGTTATAAACCATGTGGAACTCGATCATGCCGGGGCACTGGCGGAAGTCATGGAGGCGGTGAAACCAGAAAAACTAATCTGTTCCCCCATGGGTGAAAAAGCCATTCTCGAACATTTCCATCGACCGGACTGGCCCTTCGAAGTGGTAAGAACCGGTGAACAGCTGAGTATCGGCACACGCACCTTTTACTTTCTCGAAACCAGAATGCTGCATTGGCCGGATTCGATGTTCACCTATGCGATGGAAGACGGCATTCTTTTCGCCTCCGACGCCTTCGGACAGCACCTGGCAACCAGTGAGCGATTTGATGACCAGGTGCCGCTCTCGGTGGTCATGGATCAGGCGGCCAAATACTACGCCAATATTTTGTATCTCTACAACCCTCTGGTGCGAAAACTTTTGGCCAAGGTAAAGGAGATGAATCTCGATATCAAGATGATCGCCCCCGATCATGGCGTCATATTCAGGAAATACATCAACGAAATTGTCACGGCCTACGATCAGTGGAGCAACAACAAGTTTGATGATAAAGCCCTGATTATCTACGATACCATGTGGCACTCAACCGAAAAGATGGCCAAGGCCATCTCCCGGGGAATAGAGCAGGAAGACGTCTTCGCAGAGATGATCAATCTCAAGGTTCATCACCGCAGCGACGTGATGACCAAGGTGTTGAATGCCGGGGCCCTGGTTCTCGGCAGCCCCACGCTCAACAATGGATTGTTGCCCCGGATGGCAGGATTCCTGATGTATATGCGGGGCCTCAAACCGCAAAACAAGATAGCCGCCTCATTCGGCTCCTACGGCTGGAGCGGAGAGTGTGTCAAACTGCTCAACGAGGCGCTCGTGGACATGAGGCTTGAACTTGTCGACGAAGGGCTGCGTTTCAAATATGTGCCCACCGATGAGAATCTCGATGAGTGCGTCGCCCTGGGACGACGCATCGGTCAAGCGGTGAAAAAGAGAAGACTGGAACAGGAAAGCTGATTTACCCTGGAAGATACTGATCGACGATGGACCTACTAGCCAGACATATGATTCTCACCGAAGGGGAGAGTTCCAAGGCCTGCAAAAGCCAGGTAATGAATTTTTTCGAGCGGACCTCGCTGGTCCGCTACGACAACATCGTTATTGGCGACGTCATTCTTTCGGCCAGGGATGCCAAATTCAATGAGGAGCTCGATCGAGGGCTGAAAAGAAACCGGCAGACGCTGCATAAGTTCATCGACGAACTAGGCGAAACCGGCTTTGAAACGCGGGGCGACCTTGTGGGACTCAGCCAGGGGTATCACAGTAAAATCCTGCATATAATCGCTCACTTTCTGGATGGGTTCATCGGTATCGACTCGGTATTTTATAACCTGGTGGATGACAGCCATTGGCTGTCCGCTGAGACCAGGGATCAAATTGACCAGGAACCGGAGCGCTTCAATCTGCTCTATTTAGACTGCTATTCGCTGACTCCTCGGGAGGCCGCACTCCTGCATATGTAAACAGGCGGGTGCAAGAACGATACTATTCTGGGCAAAGGATATGGCTGCTGTCGTAAAATACAGTATTTTCAGAGAAAAGATCGAGTCTATCAGTAGTGACCGAACCAGAGAGATTGTCTCCTCGAGGGAGCTGGACCAGTATCAGCTGCTTGACGTCAGACAACCTGGAGAATACGCCAAGGGCCACCTTCCGGGCGCCCGACTCATACCGCTTGGGGAACTGGCTGAACGAGCCTCCGAACTGGCGGACGACAAGCGAATTATCGTCTACTGCCGCAGCGGGGTGCGAAGCAAATCCGCCTGCCAGATCCTGACTCGTCTGGGCAAGGACAAGGTACTCAACCTGGAGGGCGGCATAGCCTCCTACAACGGCGAGCAGGTGGACGGTAATGTCGAGGCGGGACTGGAGTTCTTTGTCGATGCCGATTTCAATTCTGCCTATGAAATGGCCTATACCATGGAAGCCGGGCTTAAAAATTTCTACCTGACACTGGCCGACGAGACCGACACCGCGGCGGAGCGAAAGACTTTGGCTAAGCTTGCTCAGTTTGAAGATGGCCACATGACCAAGCTGAGAATCAAATTTGGCCAGGTTCTTTTTGACCCCGAATTAACGGTTTCCGAAGGCGGCCTCGAGGTGGAAGATATGCTCGTTTATTTCGGCGATCAGTTGCACAGCCGGGAAAAGATCCTGCAGCTGGCAATGAAACTCGAGGCCCAGGCTTATGACCTCTACAGTCGGCTGGCTTGGGAACACCAGGGGGAAGACACCGAATCGTTTTACCTATCCATGGCTGCCGATGAGCATAAACACCTTGTCAAAGTAGCAAAAGAACTCGATAATCTGCTATAAGATACACATGAGGCTTTTTCCCATTGCCCCACCAAGACCAAGGAGAATCAACCATGGCTATATTCCCTTATAGTGCCGACGAACTCTACCAATGGGTAGTTGGCAAAGAAAATTTTGTGCTTCTGGATGTGCGCAATAAAAAGGATTTCGGCCGTTTCAAGGTGGAAGGCCCCCACCCCATCGAGATGCTCAACGTCTCCTACTTCGATTTCATGGAAATAGAAGATGAATGTATAGAACAGCTGCCGGACAAAGGGACAAGCATTCGAATCGTGTGCGCCAAAGAAGGCTCTGCCAAGTTCGTCGCTGAAATTCTCGAGAAGCATGGCTTTGCCGATGTCGGTTACCTGACTGGCGGTATCAAGTCCTGGGGCAACCTGCTGGTCCCCAAACTCCTCAGCACCGATGTTGAATACCGGCTCTACCAGTTCATCCGTCCCGGTAAAGGATCATGCAGCTACGGCCTGGCTTACAACAAAGAGCTGATACTCTTCGATCCCTCGAGAAATATTGACTTTTACCTGAATTTTGCTGCCGAAAAAGGTTTGACTATCAGTAAAACCGTCGAAACTCACCTGCAAGCCGACTATATCTCCGGCAGCAGGATGATCGCCGAAAAATCCGGTGCCGTCTTTTACGCCAATGCTGAAGATTTTGGCGGAGCCAGGATTGATTATGAACAACTCAAGGACGGCGATCAGGTCGGCTTCGGTCCCGACGGGCCAGAGGTGCAGGTGCTATTTTCTCCGGGTCATACTCCGGGTAGTACAATGTTCGTCATCGACAGACGCTATGTGATTACGGGTGATATCGTCTTTATCAAGTCAATAGGCAGACCCGACCTTGGAGGCAAGGTAGATGAGTGGTCCAGTGTGCTGTTTAAGACCATCGGCAACATCAAGACAATGGATGAAACGATCACCGTGCTGCCTGGGCATTATATCGATTGGGACGAGGCCAACGCAGAACTGAATTTCGCTCGACCGCTCAGTGAAATAAAAAAGATCAACGAATCTATCTACGCCATCGAGCAGGAAGAAGAGTTTGTCGATTTCATCAAGTCAAATATGCGGGATCAGCCTCCTGAATACGCGACGATCCGGCTGGTCAATGCCAACCTGGAAGTAGTCGATGATGAAAAGGCCGAAGTGCTTGACCTCGGCAAAAATGAATGTGCGGCATCTGCCTACGCTGCCGCCCAGCAGCAGCAATAGCATTCTCAGCTCAAGGTGGCCTTCATGGTGCCCTGCTCACCACAGCGCCGGGTGGGGAAACGTGAAGGAGCGTGTAATTATATCATGAGTGTCACACACAAATTCTCTTGCGGATGCGGAGAAAACACGATTTCCCTCTCCTTCAGCGACAACATGCCCGCCGAGGTTGTTGATCGCGTCTTTTGTCCACACTGTGAAGTAAACGGCCACCCCCATCAGGAGGCCTGGCCGTTTCCCGGGGACTGGTTCGTGCATTTCGACCTGGAAGTCGCCAGAATTTTTGCCATGGCCAAGCTCGACATCGATCCGGCCCTGGTCAATCCGGGCTTTATCATGGACCGGGGATTCGTGCATTAGTCTCTGTCCTTTGGAGCAATACGAATCGACTAGAAGCGCTTCTCTGTATTCGAGCGCCGTTGCCCGAGGTCCAAACTCAAAGATGGTACCTGGAGAACCAACGGGGTATGAAGACGAACCCCGAGAACAATTTCAGGAACTGCCCGCCGAGTTGTTACACCTTCTTTATCACTATGAACGGGTGAGTCAGGATCTCACCCAGGAGCTGTCCTATTATAGATCACAGCTGCAACAGAGGTGCACACGCCTGCTTGAACTCGGCTGCGGCACTGGACTGCTGTCCAACAACCTGCAGGGGAACGGGCTGGAAGTCACCGGCATAGACCTGGACCGACGTGCCTTGTCATTTTCTAAGGGAGCTGAAGGCTGCCGCCTGGTACAGATGGATATGCGCCACCTTGGTTTGAGGCCCGGCTTCGACGCGGTGCTCATTGGCCAGAACACACTCAATCTTCTTACTGAGCCGGCTGACATGAAACACTGTCTGCAGGAGATACGAAGAATTCTGGTTCCTCCGGGCTTGCTGCTCGCCCATCTCTATTGCTCCGACTCTGAGCACCAGGCGCACCCCGAAGGGCGACTGCTGCAGTTTCACCTATTCGACCATCCCGAAGGCGGCAAGATCATCAAGGAGTCTATCAGATCCTATGACCCGAAGAAGCGCAGGCTCTGCCTGGAACAGCGATTCAAGATTCGGCGTTGCTGCACCGAACTCCCCGACTACAACTACCGTCATTGCCTTGAGCTGGCCGCCTTGTCCCGGAGGGAATGGCTTGAATTGTTTAATTCCGCGGGTTTTTTTATAGAATCCTGGTCGCCCGGTTTTGCCGGTGTTTCCGTATCCCCACATTCCACTCTCCATCTGGTGGCACGCTCTGAGCCATCCTCTTCCTGACCGCTGCGGAGCATCCCGCGGATGGCCCTGGATGAGGGCGCGCCCTGGCGGCCAACGGCCAGGTGAAAGACGGTTCATCCCTGGTTGACCTCGGTTTATCCGTGCTCATTGTAGTGAAGTGAAGAGCAGTTCTTTATCTGAGTCATTCGCCGGAACTCCTCACAATAACTATTCTGGCTGGTTTCTTACTTTTTTTACGCTCTTGACCTAGGTCAAAGAAAAAATGACCTGTCCGGGTATGATGGCCTCAACAATCAGGGTAGAAGTCGAACCCACCATGCAAATTAATTAATCATAAAGGAGGATTCTCCATGTTTTGCAATCAATGTGAACAAACTGCCAAGGGCATCGGCTGCGAAAAGATTGGCGTCTGCGGAAAAGGTGAAGATGTTGCGGTTCTGCAGGATCTGCTCACCCACGCGACCCAGGGACTGGCAATTGTCGCGGTTGCGGCCCGGAAACAGGGTATTGTCGACAACGGTGTCGATCGATTTATCTGTGAAGCGACCTTTGCCTGCCTCACCAATGTAGACTTCGACCCGGCCCGGTTCGACCATTGGATCAGAAAAACCGTGCAACTGCGTGATGAGTTAAAAGCAAAAGTGGCAGCCGCCGGCGGAACAGTGGATAGTGACGCTGCCGCCCTGAGCTTTGTGCCGGCACCTGATCTGGACGGTCTCAAAGCCCAGGGAGAGAAACTCGATTTCATCAACAGCCTCGACGACAATGAGGATCTCAGGTCATTGAAGCAGATTGCCCTTTATGGACTGCGGGGACTGGCAGCCTACACCGATCATGCGGCCATTCTCGGTCAGACCGACGACGAGGTGTTTGGTGCGATTAACGAGCTGCTTGGCGTCCTGACCCGAAAAGATCTCGGAGTCGATGACCTGGTTGCCGGCGCCTTGAAAATCGGCGAAGTCAACATCAGGGCAATGGAACTGCTCGATGCGGGCAACACCACCACTTATGGCCACCCCGTTCCCACCCCGGTTCCCCTGGGTACCAAAGCGGGCAAGGCAATCCTGGTAACCGGCCATGATCTCAAAGATCTCCAACTGCTGCTCGAGCAGACCCGGGGCAAGGGTATCAATATATACACCCACGGAGAAATGCTGCCCTGCCACGGGTATCCCGAACTGAAAAAATATGACCATTTCTACGGTCACTACGGTACCGCCTGGCAGAACCAGCAAAAAGAAATGGAGGTCTTTCCGGGGGCCATCCTGTTCACCACCAATTGCATTCAGAAGCCGCGTGACAGCTACAAGGACAACGTCTTTACCACCGGTCTGGTGGGCTGGCCAGGTATCAGCCACATTGGCGACGACAAAGATTTTACGCCGGTCATCGAACGTGCCCTGGCCCTGCCTGGGTTTGCCGCCGATGAAGACCGGGGCGAGGTGCTGACCGGATTTGGCCGCAACACCGTCATGGGCGTGGCCGACAAGGTTATCGAAGGCGTCAAAGCCGGGGCCATCAAGCACTTCTTTCTGGTCGGCGGCTGCGACGGGGCTAAACCCGGACGCAACTACTACACCGATTTTGTCGAGCAGGCTCCTGCCGACACGGTCATCCTCACGCTGGCCTGTGGAAAATTCAGATTCTTCGACAAGAAGATCGGCGATATTGGCGGTATCCCCAGACTGCTCGATGTGGGTCAGTGCAATGATGCCTATTCGGCGATCAAGATAGCTTCCGCCCTGGCCGAAGCATTCGACTGCGGCGTCAACGATCTGCCGTTGTCACTGATCCTCTCGTGGTACGAACAGAAGGCCTGTGTCATCCTGCTGAGCCTTTTCGCCCTCGGCATCCAGGACATCCGACTCGGACCGTCCCTGCCTGCCTTCATTACTCCCAATGTGTTGAACGTATTGGTTGACAAATTTGCCATAAAACCGATAGCCGAAACGGCACAGGAGGACCTGCAGACTATCCTGGCCTAAAAGCTGACAACCTCCTCTACAGGGCAAATCCAAACTGGCCGCCGCCTCCTCTTAGGTATGCGGCGGCCTCATCTGTTTCAATGTCTCGCTCCGCTGAAAATAAATTCATCACCATACCAGGCTATCGGATCACTTCCCTGACCGCTGCCGAGCTGCGCACGCTCTGGTCCGCGGTCGAGAAATTCGGCATCGAACGGATCCGTGTCACCCCAGGGTCTCAGATCGCGGTGTCGGGACTGGCTGTAGACCTGGTAGCCGAATTTGTCAGCTGCATAAGACCACTGCTTACACCACTGCCGACAAACGGCCTTACCTCGGTCTTCAGTTGCAATCAGTGGGGTGAATGCAAAAACGGCTGCATCCCGACAGCCGAGCTTGTCGAAAAACTGGGCGCCCTCGAGCTGCCCCAGCCCATGCCGGCCAGAATAAAAGTCGCGGTGGCAGGTTGCCCGCGCTGCTGCACCATGCCTCGGCTCAGGGATATAGGCTTTATTCCGGCCTCGGTAAAGACCCGGACCTGGCATGTCTATTTCGGCGGTCACGGGGGCCGAATTCCACGAATCGGTGACCTGATAGGAGCCTCTCTCACCCTTGATGAAAGCCTTGATCTGACGCGTCGAGCGCTGCTTGTCTACCAGCAGGAGGCCGCGCCGCAGACCAGAACTTCCGGTTTTATGAGAACGACATCTCTGGAAAATTTTCTAAAAAAAGTGGAAAAAGTAGATCTCTTGACTCAGGTCAAGGGATTTGACGCGGACTCTGCTAGGATGTGATCAAAACAGAGGAACACTAAAGCTATTCGAAATCACCAATCACCAGGCAAGAGGTTCTCATGAAACAGGTACGAAAAATAATCCAGATAGATGAACAACTCTGTGACGGCTGTGGACTCTGCGTTCCCGACTGTGCCGAAGGCTCCCTTGAAATCATCGACGGCAAGGCTAAACTAGTAGCCGACAAGCTCTGCGACGGACTCGGAGCCTGTTTGGGTTCCTGCCCCACCGGCGCTCTGAAGATCATTGAACGCCAAGCCGACGAGTTTGACGAAGAAGCGGTGGAAGAATTCCTGGCAGAAAAGAAAAAAGATGAATCTGCTCCCCGGCCCCAGTTGGATTGCGGGTGTGCTTCCAGCCATATACAAACCTTTGTACCCCAGACTCCATGCGCCACAGCCAATCGGCCCACCCACCTGCCGTCAGGCAAGACTGAGGATTCGCTTTTGACCCACTGGCCGATCCAGATCAGACTGATTCCGCCTCGCGCGCCCTTTCTGCAGGGAGCAGATATACTCGTGGCAGCCGACTGCACGGCAGTGTCAGTCCCGGGATTCCAGGAAAAATATCTGGCCGGCAAGGTGGTGATGATGGGCTGCCCCAAATTCGATGATGCCCAGTCCTACGTCGACCGGTTCGTCGAAATTATCGATTCCTGCAACCTCAAATCGATCACCATCCTGATTATGGAAGTTCCGTGCTGCTCGGCCATGAATGCAATTATCAAGCGGGCGCTCGACAAAGCATCGAAGCCGGTACCCGTGCAGCAGATTACCATTTCAACCAGAGGCCAGGAACTGGAACGGGTACGCTGGTAGAAAACAACTCGGTGTTTTGGGAAGGCGGGGATTGGCATCCCAGGCGATGGTGGTCCCCGTTTTTTGGGTGGGACACCATAGAATTGTGTCCCCGGTGTTTTATTTACGGGGCCAGTCGATAAGCAGCCGCCCTGCTGACTCCTTGACGCGGGCACCCACCGATATCAGCAGGTGAAAAAGCGGCCTGCCAAAATAGAACAGTTCTTCACCCAGGGACAGATCTTGGCTGCTCACCAGTTCGGTCCTGAAAGCCACTTCCCGATTGGCAGCTTCTTCCAGTTCCCTGCTCTTGTCGCCGACACCTCGTGCAAGAAGGAGTTCAAGATCGGGGCAGGGGAAGGTCGATTCATGCTCCAATACTGCCTGGTAGAGGGGGTCGTCGCCACCGATCAAATCGGTTCGACTGAGCAGATCCTTGTCAATCATCTGCTCCACCGCTTCTGTGTCCCAGCACTCCAGCATCTGGCAGGCCACGGGCCTGCTGTCGTAGATGGTACAGAGTTTCTCCTCGGGTTCGAAATAGAAGCAGCTCCACTCTTTGCCCACCCCGTTGATTTTGATCAACTCCTTCTTGGCGGCCTGCAGACGGTTGCTTACCGGATTATGCACGAGCTCACCTTTTCTGATGGTGATCAGGTGGGAAATGGGGATGGCTCCCCCCTCGATCAGTTCCTTGTCCTGCACATGCAGCGCCGGGCCGCCGTTGGCACAGCAGGTACCACAGCGGGTGCATTCAGTCTGAATCTTGTCCATGCTTCAACCTAACTATCTGCCTCCTCCTTTTCTCTCTAAAAATCCATTGTGAAACTATATACACCTTCTTCTATCGCGCTCGTCACATTGAGACCCGAATGGTTGAAAATGGCCTGCATACGATTGTTGTTTCTCAGCACCTCGGCGGTGAACCCGGAAATGCCGTTGGCTTTGGCGATATTGACCAGGTGTTTGAAGACAAATGTACCCAACCCCCTGCCCTGCCATTCGTCGCGTACCACAAACGCGACCTCGGCCCGG
>JARFQM010000214.1 GCA_029287755.1 Desulfofustis sp.
CCACTGGACGGATCTTCCCTTCGGAGTGGACATTGGTAAAGACAATTCCCATGCGCACGGCTTCGCTGTCAAAATTATCGTAGCAGTTGCGGTACAGCAGTGCGGCGGAGTGGTGCACATAGGTCGAACAACAGATTTCTATGGCCGGGACCTAGGCCTCGGCGCCGACGGGACCGCGGCTGTAGAAGCCGATCATCATGGTCAGGCCCTGCATGATGCCATCCATGTAGGTGCGGACATAATCGGTGGCCTCGTCACGCAGCAGGGACTTGGCCAGGGAACTCATCTTCTCGCCTTCGTTGATGATGTAAAAGGTCTGGTTGACCAGGCGAGCCTGATCCTGGGGCAGGTCGAAATGAATGGTGTGCCCCTCCTTGGCGAGTTGCCGCTCCTCGCCTTTGTCAAGACTGTACTGCCTGATCCAGTCAACGTCAGCCTCGCTGCCGCTATTGACGAACACCGCGTCCGGTTTGCACAGGACGATGGCATTGGCGATTTTGATCAGGGCGTCGGAATTGGTGATGGGCGAGAGTTTGTTGAGATTTTCTTCATCGAGATTCTTGTTGAGGACGTTCTGCGCCTCGGCCAGCGAATCGATTTCACCAACCGCGGCCAGAATGTCGTTGCCTTTGTATAACTCGAGCATGCTCTACTCCTTGGGTAAAATGAGGGCGGAAAACACGGCAGCAGGGTGATTTTCACGCCCGGGACCTGGATTATCGATCGCGCAATGATAAGTATTGATGGAAATTCAGTCAAGCACGACCTGAGGGTGCACTTTTCCTCTGTCGTCCGCAAATCTACTTTATTTACATGCCTTTTCAAGGAAAATGCCGTAAGCTTCAGTCTGTTTTTCCCTGGACCTCTAACACATATCACCAGTTTCCTCACTGCCAACCGTGAAACGGAGAAAAAAATTATGATCCATGTGATTGCCTCGGTGTCCATCAAGCAGGGCCGGCGGCCCGAATTCCTGGACATATTCAGGGCCAACGTGCCCAACGTACTGCAGGAGAAAGGCTGCCTCGAATACCGGCCGACCGTCGATATCGCCGCCGGTCTCGATCCGCAGGTTGTCGATGAAAACCTGGTTACCATAATCGAGAAATGGGAGAGCCTCGACGATCTCCGCGCCCACCTGACGGCCCCTCATATGCTCGATTATCGGACCAAGGTCAGTTCGATGGTTGAACAAGTGGTTTTGAAAGTACTCCAGGACGCCTGAGAAAAAGGAGCCGTCGCCCTTCTATTTCGCCGAACCTGACTTATTATGCAAAGCGACATGAGGCCGATCCATCCCCGCCGGCGGTGACGCTTGCTGCGGGGGCTGCTCACCGCCTCCGCCTGCCGCTCGCCACCCGTGCCTGGCGGGGCGCCTTGAACTAGTGTGGCTTTGGTTTGATGGCTCGGCCTGAAATTCTCTGCCGCGGCGGCAGAAAAAGTCAATCAGAGAGGAATGCAGATGAGATGGCTAGTGGTGCTCGATCCGCTTGACGGGTTGATCTCGAGAACGGATACTTCCCTGGCGGTAATCAACCGGGCCCGGGAGGAGGGGATCGAGGTCGATACCGCCACCATTGAGGAGCTCTATTTCGAAGATCAGGCGCGGGTTCTGGCCACGCCTGCCGACGGCGCGCCCGAACCGCAGCTGCTGGGCGACTACGACTTGGTCTTCATGCGCAAAGAGCCGCCTTACGATATGCGCTTTCACTATGCCACCCAACTGCTGTCGCTGGGCGGCACCCTGGTGCTCAACAGCCCGTCCGCCCTGCGCGATTTCAATGAGAAACTGATTGTTCTGCCCTTTAGCAAATATATGCCGCCGACGCTGGTGGCCGCCGATCTGTCGGTCATCGGGGATTTCATCGGCCGCCACGGCACCGTGGTGGTCAAGTCGCTGGACAGTTTCCAGGGCAAGTCGGTGCGCATGCTCCCTGAGCATGACAAGGAAGTACTGCAGGATGTGACCAAGGGCGGAAGCAGGCCGGTGATGGTGCAGAAATTTCTCGAAGATGTGTATGAAGGCGACAAGCGGGTGATCACTCTCGGCGACCAGGTGCTGGGCGCCGCCCTGCGCAAACCGAAGCGCGGTTATCACGCCAATTTTGCCAACAGTGAGGCGCTCAAAAGTCACTTGAGCGAGCACGAGCAGGCCGTCACGGAAGAGCTTTGTCCGTGGCTGGTTTCCCAGGGCATCCATTTCGCCGGGCTTGATTTCATCGGTGGGTACCTGACTGAGATCAACATCACCTGCCCAACCGGCATAGTACAGATTTCCGAACTCGAAGACAGGGATCTGGCCGGCGAAATAATCGAATATTTTTCCCAACTGGCAGCGAATTCAGCTTAGTTTACATGAATGCGTTATCGATCAAAGCGCTGAAAAAGCGATACGGCAGCGGTCTCGAGGCCCTCAAGGGGATCACCCTCGATGTCAAGGAGGGTGAGTTCTTTGGCTTGCTCGGACCCAACGGCGCCGGTAAAACGACGACCATCGGCATAATCACCTCGCTGGTCACCAAAACTGGCGGCACAATACGGGTCTTCGGCATCGATATCGATGAGGATTTTTCGGCTGCCAAGCGATTGATCGGGGTGGTTCCCCAGGAATTCAACTTCTCGATATTCGAGAAAGTCGAAGATATCGTCTGCCAGCAGGCCGGCTATTACGGGATTGGCCGCGATCAGGCCCAGGCGAGCAGCGAGAAATATCTGCGCCAGCTCGGTCTCTGGGAAAAACGGCGGACCACCGCCCGGGAGCTCTCGGGAGGCATGAAGCGCAGGCTGATGATTGCCCGCGGCCTGGTCCATGAGCCCAAACTGCTCATTCTCGATGAACCGACGGCCGGCGTCGATGTCGAACTGCGCCGCGGCATGTGGGATTTTCTCGAAAAGCTGAACCGGAAGGGCAGGACGATCATTCTCACCACCCACTATCTCGAGGAGGCGGAGCAGCTCTGCTCGCGCATCGCCATCATCGCCGACGGCAGGATTATAGAAAATGCAACCAAGAGGGAGCTGCTTAAAAAGCTTGACAGGGAGACCTTTGTCTTCGACGTGAAGGCCAATAATCTGCAGATCGCTCCGCTGGAGCAGGTGAGTTTCACCCCCCTGGACGACACTACGCTGGAGGTGACCATTACCAAGGGGAGGTCCCTGAACCTGGTATTTGAGCATCTCGGACGCCAGGGCATAGAGGTTGATTCGCTGCGCAACAAGACGAACCGCCTCGAAGAGATATTCATGGAGATGGTCGAATGATACCCGAGAGTCTGATCTGCCTCTACACCATCTCCAGGCGGGAGACCACCAGGATTTTCAGGATCTGGGTCCAGACCCTGGTGCCCCCGGTGATTACCATGACGCTCTACTTCATCGTCTTCGGCAGCTTCATCGGTTCCCAGCTTTCCGGCATCAAGGGCTTTGAGTACATGGCCTTTATTGCCCCCGGCCTGATCATGATGTCGATTATCACCAACTCCTATACCAATACCGTATCGAGTTTCTTCTCCACCAAATTTCAAAAGAATATCGAAGAGATGCTGGTCAGCCCGACACCCAACTGGGTGATCGTTCTGGGCTTTGTATCAGGCGGCGTGATCCGCGGACTCAGCGTCGGCCTGCTGGTCTCCCTGGTCAGCCTGATATTTATTCGGCTGCCGCTGCACAGCTTTGTCTACACCGCGCTGTTCGCCTTTCTTACCAGTTTTGTCTTTTCTCTGGCCGGCATGATAAATGGCATTTTCGCCCAAAAGTTTGATGATATATCCATCATCCCGACCTTTGTAATCACGCCGCTCACCTATCTCGGCGGGGTGTTCTACTCGATTTCGCTGCTGCCGGATTTCTGGCAGATGATCTCCAAAGCCAACCCGATCATCTATATGATCGATGGCTTTCGCTTCGGTTTTTTGGGGATTGCCGACATGCGCGTGACCACCGGACTTGGGATGCTTGTCATTTTTGCGGTGGCGCTGTTTTCGATCAATCTCTATCTCCTGAAAAAAGGGACAGGGATACGGACCTGATCCCGCATCGCGAGCACACACCATGGTGGAACTCTACATAGCCAGCACCTGCCCCTTCTGCATAAAAGTCATTCGGGCGGCAGAAGAAATGGGTCTGACAGAAGGACACGATTACCAGATCGTGGATGCCGCCCAGGGCACGCCCGGGCGCAAAAAAGTGGTCGATACCGGCGGTAAGTCCATGGTTCCGTTTCTGCTGGACGGCGGGTCCTGGATGTATGAAAGTGACGACATCATCGACTATCTCAGAGACAAATTCGTCAACTAGCCGCTGCAGGCACTCTGCCGGTAGAGCTGGAAGGAAGTGGTGGCAGCCGGGCCTAGCCGGCGATCAGGTCCAGGAATTCCTCTTCTGTGAGGATGGTTTTGCCGGCCTCCCTGGCCTTGGTCAGTTTCGACCCGGCCTTCTCACCGGCGACGACGTGGGTCACTTTTTGGGTGACCGATGAGGCGATGGCGCCGCCGTGCTCCTTGACCAGTTTTTTGGCCTCGTCTCGGGATAGTTTGCTGAGACTGCCGGTGAATACCAGGGTGGCGCCCGACAGAACGAGATCGTCCGCTGCCTTTTGAGCTGTCACCGGGGAGACACCTGAGCGGCGGAGGCGGTCGAGCATTGCGGCGACGCGTTCGTTGCTGAAATAATCCACCAGGCTCCGGGCCGCCTGGTCGCCAATTCCGTCGATCTCGAGCAGCTCTTCCGCGTCGGCGGCGGCGATCTTTTCCAGTGAACCAAAGTGGCTATCGAGCAGGGACGCGGTATTTTCCCCGATGAAACGGATGCCCAGCGCGGCGATGAAATCGGCCAGCGGCGGCGTGCGGGCATGCTCGATGGCGGCCAGGACGTTGTCTGCCGATTTCTCGCCCCAGCCTTCGAGGTTTTTCACTGCCTCCCTGTCCATGGTGTAGAGGTCGCCAATCTCTTTGACGATGCCCTCCTCATAGAGCTGCTCGACATTGCGTTTGCCGAGTCCCTCGATATCCAGTCCTGCTTTTGAGCAGTAGTGGACCAGACCTCTGAGCAGCTGGGCCGGGCACTGCATGTTGGGGCAGCGCGTTACCGCCTCGTCCTCGGGTTTAACCAGCTCGCTGTCGCAGGCAGGGCAGCGGGTAGGGAGAATGATCGGTGTCTCCGTTCCTGCCCGTTTGTCGACGATCGGCTTGACCACCTCTGGTATTACGTCGCCGGCCCGCTGCACCAGAACCGCATCTCCGAGGCGCAGATCCTTGCGGGCAATCTCGTCCTGATTGTGCAGGGTGGCCCTGCTCACGGTCGCGCCGTCCAGGTTGACCGGATCCAGCAGAGCCACCGGCGTTATGGCACCCGTCCTGCCGACCTGAAAGTCAACCCCCCGCAGGGTTGTGGTGGCCTGGGTGGCGGGGAATTTCCGGGCGATGGCCCAGCGCGGCGCCCGGGACTTGACCCCGAGTCGGCCCTGCAGGTGGAGTTCATCGACCTTGACCACCATGCCATCTATCTCATAGGGGAGGTCGTGGCGCAGCGAGGCAAGTCGGTTGTAATGGCTTATTGCTGCGTCGATGTCCCTACAGAACGAGTTGTGCGGACAGGTGGGAAAGCCGATCGTCCTGAGATAATCGAGCAATTCGGACTGTCTGCCGCAGGGGGTGGCCTGCAGGTCGCCGACCCCATAGGCGAAAAATTTCAGCGGCCGCTGGGCGGTGACCGAGGGATCGAGCTGGCGCAGCGAACCGGCCGCCGCGTTCCGGGGATTGGCAAAAGGCGGCCGTCCCCTGGCAATCTGGCCATTGTTGAGCTCAGTGAACCCCCGCTTCTCCATGTAGACCTCGCCCCGCACCTCGAGCAGTTCCGCAGCGTCCTGCAGGAGACTGAGCGGGATCGCCTTGACGGTCTGCAACTGGGCGCTGATGTCTTCACCAACGAGACCGTCTCCCCTGGTCGAGCCGGTGATCAAGCGGCCCCGCTGATAGACCAGTTCAACGGCGAGGCCGTCGAGTTTCGGTTCGGCGGAGAAACCGGTGCTAACCGGTTCGTTCAGGAAACGCTCCAGGCGCAGGGAAAAATCCCTGAGGTCCTGATCGGAGAAGCCGTTCTCCAGGCTCAGCATCGGCAGGCGATGCTCCACCTGGGCAAATTTGTCGAGCGGTGCTCCGCCAACCCTTCTGGTGGGCGAATCCGCGGCGGCTAGTTTGGGATATGCCTCTTCCAGTTTCAGCAGCTCCTGGAAGAGGCGGTCATACTCGCCGTCTGAAATGAGCGGATCGTCGAGGACGTAGTAGCGGTAGGCGTGCTCGTTGAGCTCTCTGGTGAGTTCCGCTATACGCCGGGCTGCTTCCATCGGGCTCAGGTATCGCTCAGCAGTTTTCCTGATTTAGCGACATTGTCGCGGTCCAGCTCATCAAGCATGAGGAGCACGGCTTCCGGCGGTTTGCCGGTCTCTTTACAGATAATTTCGGTTACCCCTTTGCTTATCTTTTCTTTCTGTTCCTTGGTAAGGGTTCCGGCAACCCGGATGTTTACATAGGGCATGATGTCTCCTCACTTGAGCGCTTTTTTAGTGTTGCCCGAAAAATAACATCGGACTATGGTGCGGCGTACGCTGAGAGAGCAGTGCTCAACCACAGCGCACCTGTGCAGAATAATTTTGATTGCAACCGGAGTCAATGATAGACCTGGCGTCAGGACGTCAATCGGCTCATCCGGCGCAGACGCGCATGAGGCAGATGAAGACAACTGAGCAGGCAGAGCCTGTCTCTT
>JARFQM010000240.1 GCA_029287755.1 Desulfofustis sp.
GTATTGGCTTGGCCACTAATTTCCGTGAGCTCAAGGAGCATTTTGTCGGCGGCAAGCCTTTGATCCTTTATGTCTTTGGACAGTCGTTCAACCTCTGTCTGACCTTGATCGTTGCCTACATCATGTTCTACCTGGTATTCCCGGAACTGACTGCAACGATTTAAGCTGAAATCACCCGCCCGGGCTCTGCCCGGGCGGGACAGCAGAGACAAGGATGAACAGCAAGGAAGATAAACAGAAAGGGCGATTAACGGGCTGGGCCGTGCTTGTTTCGGTTTGCCTCTTTCTCTATCTGTTCGCCGTACGGATCGGTCCCTGGCTGATGCACCATATCTGGGGGATGGACAGGATCGCCCACGTGATCGAGGAACAGAACATCGATGCCGGCGCCTACTATTACACTGAGATAGAAGGAGCCTATGAGGGCCAGCAGTACCTCAGTCAGTCCATGCAGCTCATGGCGCCTGATCAGTATGGTTTGACCCTGCCGTTTCTTCTGGGCATAGTCCTCTGTCTGCTTATTCTCTATGTCGGCATGAATTCGCTTCCCCGTTAACCGGCAATGGGAGCCGATCTCGATCCGAACCAGGACCTTATTCTCACCCACGAGCGCCGATTTGCCGGCCAGGTGGCCGGCGAGGTGGTGGACAAACCGGTCCTGGCCCTGTGGATGATCCTCATCCCGGTGTTTTTCGTCTTCTATTTTTTTCAGCTCAAACGCTATAAAAACGGACTCAAAGAGTTCTCCAAAAACTTTCTGGTCACCCGGGAGCGGGCCTTGGAGGCTGTGTATGCAACATCTCAAAAGCGCTCCCAGGTCGATGTCGACGAGCTGGTGGCGCTGAGCGATTCGCCGGAGCAGGTCAAAGCGGAATATCGACTCTGGGTCGAGGCCCTGGTCGACCACTATCAGACACTGATCGGCGCGACCGGTTCACGCTACGAGGAGCTGGTAAGAGACGGCTACCGAAAAAAGTCGAGTTATCAGCTTGCACTCAACCGTCTCAGCCGCGTCGAAAATGAGTTCAACCGAGCCCTGGCCCCTCATCTGCCGGGGGATCCCGACAGCATTTCTCAGGTAGTTGAAGCCATGGCCAAGAGCGTCAAGAAGATTCGTCGCTCGTATGTTGATGAAGTATTTTCCTGAGATCAGGACTTGGCCGGCTTCTCGTTGTCGAACCCGACTTCCGGCAACTCTCGCTGGGTGGCTAGATCGAGGGAGAAATAACTCTGTTTCTGAAAACCGAATTTCATGGCGATGAGACTGGCCGGAAACGACTCCACCAAGGTGTTGAGGCGGGCCACATAGCCGTTGTAACGATGGCGGGCGCCCTGGATGTCAGTTTCGATCTCGGCCAGGCTCTTCTGCAACTCCAGGAAATTTACGCTGGCCTTGAGGTCCGGGTAGGCTTCCGCCACTGCCAGAAGGTTGCTGAGCGAATGGGTTACCTGACTTTCGCTTTCCATCCGCTTGTCGACAGAATTGTCGGGCTTCATCTGGTTGGTCTTGTTCTCGAAAATCTCACTCTCATGCTCGCTGTAGCCCTTGATTACCGAGACCAGATTGGGGATCAGGTTAAATCGTCTCTTCAAGGCCACGTCGATGGAGCTCCAGGCTTCCTCGATACGGTTCTGATATTTGATGAATTTGTTGTAGGTGCCAATCAGAAAGCCACCGATGAAGATGGTGAAAAAGACAGCCAGGATGATGAATTCAGGTCGCATGGTGTTGTGATTCCTTCTAGGTTGGGGTTATCGGTGCGGGAGCTTTCTACAAGCCTTCAGGACGTCCCGGTCTGCGGGTGAAGTTATTCGCCTGTTGGGTGGTGAGTTTCATTCGGCTGTTCAATCCCCAGCCGGAGCCTTCCAGTATTGTGCTCAGATCCCGCCTGGAGAGGCGGGCATAGGCTGAGACAGCGGTCGGCACGACAATCAGGGCAGCGATCACCAGCACCGCGGCAAGCACCGTTTTAAGGCTCATCGCTGCTACCGTCTGGGTAATAAAAGCCAGTGATGAGCCCAGTGCGGCCACGGCCACCCCTCCTATGCCGAACAGGGTGCCCGCACTGGTTTCTTTCTTCTCTTCCTTGTCCTTCTCCTTGAACAATTGTTCCTCTGCCTTGGAGGAGAACTCTTCAAGGCGCGAGAAAAAGGTTTTTTTCACCCGGATGAAGGGATCGATCACCGCCTCCCTGACGCTTATCGGATTTTCGACGATATCCACCACCTTGGCATGCAGTTCGTTGCCGCTCAGATCGTTGAATATTCCCCACTTGTTGAGGTGCAATGTACCCCGGTTTCCGGCGGTAACCGGAACGGCTATTTCGTGTAGTTTGGTCCCGTCTTTTCCGAAAAGCTCGCAATAGAGAACAAAAATATTGGAACTTTTACAGGTGTCGATGTGCCGCTGCCGGTCTTCAACCTTGACCGCCATGGTGAAATGCCTGCCGTCCATGACCAGCGTTCCTTCCTCGAACAGGGCCCGCTTTGCCGGATCGTAAAGGTAGGGAAAACTGACGAAGCTGTTGGCCAGCGGCAGCATATAGGCCTGGTAGAGGATCAGACGCTCCACCTCGTAGAGGTTTTCCAGGACGATTGCCGTCTGGTGGCTCTTGTCGATCAGTTTTTCAACGCTTGTTTTGAAAACGGGATCGCCGATATAGTTCTTAACTTTCTGGTCGCCGAGTTTGTGGACGGTCGTGTCGGGCTTGCGGCCAATCCATTTTTGATACGGTTTGAAAAGCTGCTGCAGGGTTGCAAAACCGTGTTTGTCGAGCCTGGTGGTCGTTTCTCCCAGCAGCGGTTTGACGATGTGTTCGGTAAACTCTTTTAATTCGGTAATGAAATAGGGATTTATTTCTCCCTGCAGATCAAGGCTGCCGTCACTTTCGAGCAGGGCAAGAGGGGCACTGCCGAGGTATGCTTCGGCATCTTCGATATTGATCAGATTGTAGGCGGCGTTTACCTCCGGGTTGTTCAGGGCTCTATCAAGAAGATCGGGGTTGAGCCGCTTGATGTCGCAGAGCAGGAAATATTGATAAAGCTTGTTTCTGAGTTTGTGAAAAAGCGTATAATTTTGTTCTGTGGAAGCGCCGAGAACCAGAATTTCTGTAGCCTTCTCTGAGCCGATCTCCCCCGCCTCCAAGCGCCACTTCAGGTAACTCTCGCATTCGGCCAAAAAAGCGTGCAGAGAGTCGATATCCGCTCCGCTGCGGCCCGAGGGGTGGCCAGCTCCGCCCACGGTGGCGACCACATCGTCAATAAATGAGCGGACACCTTCATTCTCAGCCGCTTCGGGGAGCACGATTCCAGCCTGATCGAGGCCGCCCTGCAACACCTCTTCCTTGATGGTTCGTACCTGGTCGAGGGTTATGGCGGCGGTAGTTTCTCCAAGTCGTCTCAGAATTTTCTCGGCAGAAGACCTGATTCGCCGGCCGATGTCGCTCGTCTCGCTGACCGCGCTGAGCGGCAGGCTGGTGTTGTGTTCACGAATGGTGGTGGGGTCGGAGAGATGCTCAAACAGATAGCGTATTCCGTCCTTGACCTCTTCGGCCCGGATTCTGCTATCCTGATCGGAGTCGAGGAGCTCGATAAAGGTCCTGTCTACCTTCAGCGTCGAGCTCGGCGCTGTGGTGGCGATCCAGAGCGCTTCATCGAGCTCGAGCACTTTTCTGAGGTCGTGGTGATTGTCGATCCTGAAATGATAGGAATCACCTAGCTTATCAAAAAGGGAACCGCTTTCTGCGGCATGATTCTCCCTTTCCATAGTGTCACCATTGGGCCTGCGCCATGCATGCAGCTGAGGGTTGAGGCGTAAAATCAATCTGGGAAATGCAGCGTAACGCTATTCATTTTTCCTTGCTCGTGCAAGTTTGATGCTAATTTACTGACGACATTTGCACCGTTTAGTGATAGTCTGGGGGTCCAAAAAAGATGCTCCACCGCTTGTTTGCGAGCGGCTGGTTGCCATTGCCAGCGAGTTTTCACACATATATCGTAACCATATGAATCAAGAGGAAATTATGGGTCAATCCATAAAGCATTTGTATCGCCGTGTCGATGAGGATCGAGAGTATTGTTTCAACATTTCCGTCTCAGAGCAGCTCAGCGGAGAAGAGCTTGACTGCCTGCGTCTGATCCTGGCGGACGGTTTTTTGCTCGAGACGGTCAGCGAACAGCCTTCTCTTACCGGAGACCGGGTAATTGAAGTCGGTCCCCGCCTCAATTTCGCCACCGCCTGGTCATCCAATCTGGTGTCCATCTGTCAGGCAACCGGTTTGCAGAAGGTGGTGCGGGTGGAGCGTTCGCGGCGCTACCTGGTGCCTAATGGAGAAGATATGGCAGGCTATGTGGAGCGTTCCCATGATCGCATGACCGAGTGCCAGTATTTCGAACCGCTTACCACGTTTGAGACCGGGGTCGTACCCGAGGCGGTCTACGATGTCGATCTTAAATCCAAGGGACCGAACGGGCTGCAGGACATCCCGGGAATATCGATGGATGAGTTTGACCGCAATCTCTACTACGATTACTTCGTCAATCAGCAAAACAGGAACCCGACCATCGTCGAGATCATGGATCTCAACAATGCCAACTCAGAACATTCGAGACACGGCTTTTTTAAAGGCTGCCAGGTGATCGACGGGGTCAAGGAAGAAGCGACGCTGCTGGAGCTGGTCAGCGACACGCTGAAGGCAAACCCCAAAGGTTCGATAATTGCCTTCAAGGATAACTCAAGTGTGATCGAAGGCTACCGGATCACCACAATAACTCCTGAAAAGCCGGGTGAACCCTCGCCCTTTACCAGGGTGACCGCCACCTATCACCCGCTGCTGACTGCGGAGACCCACAATTTCCCCACCGGTGTGGCCCCGTTTCCCGGGGCTGAAACCGGCACCGGCGGCAGAATCCGCGATGTCCAGGGAACCGGCCGCGGCGCTTACGTGGTGGCCGGCACGGCGGGCTACTGTGTCGGTAATCTCAACATTCCCGGCTACCGGCTCGATTGGGAAAAGGAGAGTACACAGCCCGACAACCTGGCCACTCCGCTGGAGATAGAAATCGAGGCCAGCAACGGTGCCTCGGACTACGGCAATAAGTTCGGTGAGCCGGTGATCCAGGGCTTTACCCGATCATTTGACATGCGGTTGGAGAACGGCGAACGCTGGGGCTTTCTGAAACCGATCATGTTCACAGGAGGGGTGGGTCAGATCGACAACAGCCTGACTGAGAAGAAGGCCCAGGAAAAAGGCATGCTCATTGTCCAGATAGGCGGGCCTGCATACCGGGTGGGATTCGGCGGCGGTGCCGCCTCAAGCATGCTGCAGGGTGAAAACGTCTCCGATCTCGATTTCGACGCTGTCCAGCGCGGCGATGCCGAAATGGAGCAGAAAATGAACCGGGTGATCCGGGCCTGCAACGAGATGGGTGGAAAATCGATCATCGACGTGATTCACGACCAGGGTGCCGGCGGTCCCGCAAATGTGCTCAAGGAACTGGTGGAGGAGTCCGGCGGCCGCATCGATATCAGGAAGATACAGGTCGGTGATCCGACCATGTCGGTGCTCGAGATATATGTCGCCGAGTACCAGGAGCGGTCCGGACTGCTGATACGGCCCGAGAACATCGAACAATTCAAGGAGATTTGTCGGCGGGAAAAGGTCAACTGCGAGGTGCTTGGCGAGGTGACCGGTGATCTGCGCTTTGTCGTTCACGACAGCGAGGACGGCACCACGCCCGTGGACATCGACCTGCAGGCGCTGCTGGGCTCGATTCCCCAGAAGACCTTTACGGACGCCCACAGCAACGGCCGGACCACGCCGGTGCTGCTGCCCAGGGAGATCACCGTGAAGAAGGCCCTTGGCAGGATCTTCAAACTCGTGTCGGTGGGTTCCAAGCGCTTTCTGACCAACAAGGTTGACCGGGCGGTCACCGGTTTGATTGCCCAGCAGCAATGCTGCGGCCCCCTGCAGCTTACCGTCGCCGACTCGGCCGTGATAGCCCAGAGTCACTTCGGTCATACCGGTGTCGCGACGGCCATCGGCGAGCAGTCGATCAAAATG
>JARFQM010000290.1 GCA_029287755.1 Desulfofustis sp.
CCCATGAGGAATACAGGGATGTCCGACATGAGCTGTTCATGGAGATCGATCCGGTGCGAGATGATGTGCTAGAGAAGATCACTACTTATCTGGCTGCAGACCGCTGAGCGGATCTGCCGCTCTTCCTGAAATTTATAACCAGCACCAGCAGTAGACAGCCAAGCGCCAGACCCTGTATTGCCAGAGTGGATGGCTTTAACAGCGCCAGGGCGAGAACCAGAAGCAGCAGACGGATAGGCAGACCGACGGGATTTTCCATATAGCCCTGAAGCGCACAAGTGAAGGCGTAGAGGCCGGCCAGGGCGAAGACGAAGATGGTGAAAATTTCCGGCCAGCTGCCCCCGAGAAGAGGGGTATAGGCGAAGAGCAACGGGATGATGTAGAGTCCTTTGGCGATCTTCCAGGATCTCAAGCCTGTCGCCATCGGCGGGGTGCCGGCGATGGCCGCCCCGGTGAACGCTGCGAGGCAGACAGGAGGAGTGACATTGGAGTCCTGGCTGAGCCAGAATATAATCATGTGGGCCGAGAGCAGGGCAAAAGTGGCTGCTTCAGGAGAGAGACTCATCTCTCTCAGCGTTCCGGCCAGATCGGGTGGTATAAGACTGAGCAATTCCTGTGCTGTCTCCGGGCTCAGCGGCTGATTGAGCAAGGCGATCTTGTCGGGGATGGCAAGCATCAGGATTGCTTTGGCCTCTTCACTGGTGGTGCCTGAGATAAACATCTGGATGATCTGACCGTCGACAATGGGGTTATACAGTGCTGGTGCCGACAAGGTTCCCAGAACGATGTAGGCGGCGGTGACCGGCAACCCCATGCCCAGTACCAGGGAGGCGAGTCCCACGAGAATGATGGCGATGAGCAGGCTGTTGCCCGACCAGTTGGTGATCATCAGCGAAAAAGTGTTGCCGATGCCCGCGGTGGCGATGACGTTCACCACCAGACCGACACTGCAGAGCAGAACCGCGGTCATCACCATGTTTCGTGCCCCCAGTGCCAGGGCGTCGAAAATTGCTTTGATCCCCATTCTGTTTGGGGTCAGCCAGGAGGATACGATTACCGCAACAATTGAAATCCCAGCCGCATACGTCGGCGTAAACCCATAAATGAGCAGTCCGATCAACACTGAGACCGGCAACAGAAACGGCAGCCCCCCTGTTTTGAGAACCTCAAACACTTTCAACTTTTCATCCTCAAGGGCCTGTATGTCAGTTCTTTTTGCTTCGACCCGGACGAAGAAGCCGACAGTGGCAAAATAGAGAACGGCCGGCAGGATCGAGTAGAGCACGACGGTAGTGTAGGGGATCTGGGTATAGCTGGCCATGACGAAGGCCCCGGCCCCCATGATTGGCGGCATGAGCTGCCCCCCGGTGGATGCCGCTGCTTCGACACCGGCGGCGAACTTTGCCTCAAAACCCGCTTTTTTCATCAGCGGGATGGTAATTACCCCGGTGGAGGCCGTATTGGCGACGGCCGAGCCCGATATGGTGCCGGTCAGGCCGGAGGCGAAAACCGCCACCAGGCCGGGCCCGCCGACAAATCGACCGGCCATCGCCCGGGCCAGGTTGATAACAAAATCACCCGCCCCTGAACGCAGTAAAAAGGCGCCAAAAAGGATAAACATGAAGACGAACGTCGAGGAGATACGGGCGATGGTGCCAAACAATCCATCGTCACCATAAATTGATCTGAAAAGAATCGTCTCCGGTGTCAGGCCGCTGAATTTGAACACCCCGCCAATCATCGCTCCCCACCATCCCACATAAGTCAGAGCGAGGATAATGAGAACAGGAATAATAGGCCCGGTGGTCCTGCGGGTGAACTCGATGGCGCTGATGATCAGGATGATCCCGGCAATCCACTCACCCTGATTGAGGTGGACGCCGCGCGCGTAAATAGCGTCTTCCATGGACATAAGATATATGGCACAACAGGCCGCAGTCACTCCGAAAGCGAGACTGAGCAGCAACTCAATCGTGCCGCGCTCCTTCTTCTGGGAGCGTGAGAGAGGGTAAATTAGCCCGCAAAGGATGGCAAATCCGGAGTAGTGTAACGCATTCTGGGTGAGGGTCGGCAGGACGCTGAAGACATTGAAATAGATGTGCAGCAGTGATACCAGGATACCGACAAAATAGACCGTTTTCTCTGAAAACTGCTGTAGCCTGCCGGTTGAGGACTGTGATTCCACACACTACTCCTGGGGCGGACGGGTGAGAACCATCTCCACCACACCCATACGGTGTGGTGGAGATGGAAGAACAGGCAAGGTTATTGCGGCATCAACCGCTCCGGAATATCGAGACCTACTTCCTTGTAGAACTTGGCCGCTCCAGGATGCAAGGGCATTGGCAGTCCTGCCAGGGCTTTTTCCAAGGCCATGACCTTGGTTGCCTTGTGTATGGCATTGAGAAAGGGCAGGTTTTCGTAGATCGTTTTGGTGATCATGTAGACTGCTTCCTCGTCGATATCGGCCCTGACTGCAAGAAAATTTGGCTGAGCAATGGTCTGGAAATCCTTGGTCTGGCCTGGGTAAGTACCGGCTTCGATCACGTAGCGGGTCCAGAGATCGAGTCCGCCATCAGCTTTTTTCATCTGCTCATCGGTGAAATCGAGCATGGTGATCTTATCTCCGATGGCGGCAAACGCCTTGGTGACTGCCCCGGTGGGCGAGCCGGCGGGGGTGCTCATTCCCGCCACCTGGCCGTTCTGCAGGGCGTCGGCACTGGGGCCGTAGCCCACGTAGACCAGTTCAAAGGCGCTGTCCGCGTCGATACCAAGATTCTTGAGCAGGAAGCGGTTGGAGCCGATGGTCCCGGAATTCTTCTTGCCGAGTGCCATGCGTTCACCTTTGAGCGCTTCCAGGTCGGAAATCGTACCTGTCTTGGCCTTATCGGCTAGAACGACGAACTGCTCGACGTTCTGCCAGAGCATGGAGACGGAACGCAACTCTTTCTGGGGGCCATCCTGCTCGAGCGGTCCGGCGCCATTCCAGGCATAATAACCGTATAGTCCCTGGAGAATGGCAAACTGGGCTTCGTTATCCCGGAGGAGCTTGATGTTTTCCCCCGAACCGGCTGAATTGATCGCCGACATGCCAATCTTATGTGTGGGCTGTAGTTTCACCTTGGTGAGGGTCGCAATTGCTACCCCGACTGGATAGTAG
>JARFQM010000304.1 GCA_029287755.1 Desulfofustis sp.
CAGACAAACCGGTTACATCTGCCTAAAACATAATTATTATTTATGTGAACAATGTCTCGCATGCAGTGATCCGAAATTATACTGCAAATTCCGGTCTTCCTGTATTATCTTCTTCAGATCGGAAAAAGAAGGACCGACAGATGGTTCCACACACAGGCAAGCCAATCAATCAATAAAGGAGAGAATCAATGAGTGACCAGCACTGCCCCGGCTTCGAAGCCAACAAATCGTTGAGTGAAGTGACTGTCAAATGTCCCGACTGCGGTAAGGAGCAGGAAATTTTTTCGGATGAACTTGGCAAACAGGTTAAATGCAAAGAGTGCGACTCTCTGTTTGACTCGACCGCCTGCAAGGTTGAATAGCTAAACAACTCAGCTCTAAACCCTTTCACCGGAGGGCGCAGTCGATGGTGCTCCCTCCGGTTTATTCAAGAACTTTTCTGTCCCGCACAAGAGAATTCGGCCGCTCTGGCATCAGTGGTGGTGATGATGCTGGTGTTCTTCCGGGGAGCCCGGAGCACCGCCGATTTCATCAAGAGCCGCCTGCAGCGTGGCACTGACGTCTTCCATCTGGGAGATAGCTGTGGCCAGGGCCTCGGCCATTGAATCTCTGTTTTCCCCGGTCATGGTCTGACGCCACTTGTCGAACTCGGCGACATGCCCGCCATTATGATCGATCCAGTGTTTGAGCAGTACCCGCAGTTTTTCTATTGATTCCATCTCTTATCCCTTGCCTTTCCTTAGAGTTAGCACTCTATATTATTACCTAAGGTGATCTTCAACTACACACACGCCGTCAGCCGGTCTTCTCCAGAAAAACCTTGCCGGCCATGAAGTCGATGGATCTGATGACCACCTGCTCGACTGTTTTCGGACCCTCGAAAAGGGTGGAAATTTTCAGATTGTCGGAGTCGACCACCAGGTTGGTCACGTCTTCCATCACCAGCTCTTCAACACCATCGTTTTCTAGCACTACACTTATTTGACACATTTCCTTCTGTTCCGTTTTGAGTTTGTTGATCGAAGGGTACTGCAGCCTTGGTGATATCTCCAACGATCCTAGTGCAATCGCCCGGGCAAAACAATAATTATTGTCGCCCCGCTGTCCATCGAACAGGGCAATTAAAGCCTTGGGCTGGGGCCGTCAATTTTGCCTCCGATCCGGTTTGAAAAATATGGCACCGGAGAGAAAGAACTGATAGGATGACGAGGATTTGTCTGCGGCAATCTGCTTTTTTGATCGATATTGGAAAAGCTATGAATCAAATGCTTGAGTGCAAGACCAGGTAAAGGAGGGTTCGGAATGGAAGAACGTTTGAGTGCAGTACTTTCACCTTACAAAGGGAAACACGATGCGCTGATCCCGATACTACAGAAGGTTCAGGACGAGTTGGGCTACCTTCCTGATGATGCCATGCTCGAAATTGCCAAAACCACCGGTTTACCGGAAAGCAGGGTTTACGCAGTGGCCTCGTTTTACGCCCAGTTCAGATTCACCCCTCGCGGCAAGCATACCATAATGGTGTGCCGGGGCACCGCCTGCCATGTGAGGGGAGCAGAGAGAATTCTTGAAGAGACGGAGCGAACGCTCGGCATCGTCGAAGGAGAAACCACCGAGGACCAGAAATATACGCTTGAAACTGTTGCCTGCATCGGCTGCTGCGCCTTGGCGCCATGCGTGATGATCGATGAGGACGTGGAGGCCAAGCTGACTCCTAAAATGGTTCCCGAGATACTGAGCGGGAGGGATGAATGATGACTTTTACCGAAATACAGGAACAGGCTCGCCAGGAATGGGACGCTCTACAGAACGGATCAGTACCAGTGATCGCCGTCGGAACCGCCACCTGCGGACGCTCGGCTGGCGCTCTGGCCGTGGTCCGGGCATTTGCAGAGGAAATGTCGGAAAAAGGCGTCGAAGCCCACATAGTCGAGGTCGGCTGCATCGGCCCCTGTTATGCCGAACCGCTGGTCAATGTCACCAAACCGGGCCAAGCTACGGTTGCCTATAAGAACGTTACCCAGAAAATGGTCACCGAGATTGTCGACAACTACCTTAAGGGCGACGATCCCCTGCCCCATTACACGCTTGGAAGTTTTGGCGAGGGTACGGTCGGAACCATTCCCAGAATCCTCGACACCCCTTCATTCAAGCCCCAGGAACGCCGGGTTTTCAGAAACTGCGGTGTTATCGACCCGACCAACATTAACCACTACATCGCCAACGAGGGCTACAGCGGGCTGAGCAAAGCGCTGACCATGACTCAGTCGGAAGTGGTCGAAGAGATGAAGAAGTCCGGTCTGCGGGGCCGGGGCGGCGGTGGGTTTCCGGCCGGACGAAAATGGGAGGCCGGCCTCAACGCCGAGGGAGACCAGAAATATGTAGTCTGTAACGCCGACGAAGGGGATCCCGGGGCCTTCATGGATCGGGCCGTCATCGAGGGCGATCCGCATTCCGTCCTGGAAGGTATGATCATCGCCGGTTACGCCATTGGTGCCGATACCGGCTACATTTACGTCAGGGCCGAATACCCGCTGGCCATCAGGAGGCTCGAGCGGGCCATAGAACAGGCCCATGAGAAAGGTTTTCTCGGGGACAGCATCCTGGGTACCGATTTCAGTTTCGACATCAATATCTTTCCTGGAGCCGGCGCCTTTGTCTGCGGCGAATCCACTGCCCTGACCCTGTCCATCGAGGGCAAGCGGGGGATGCCTCGAGTGGCGCCGCGGCCGCGGACCACTGAACAGGGTTTGTATGACAAACCAACGCTGCTGAACAACGTGAAGACCTTCTCCTCGGCACCGATGATCATCACCCGGGGGGCCGAGTGGTTCGCCAGCATCGGTACAGAAAAAAGCACCGGTACGGCAATCTTCGCCCTGACCGGTAAAGTCAACAATTGCGGCCTGATCGAAGTACCGATGGGCATAACTCTAAGAGAAATCATCTATGACATCGGCGGCGGCATAGCCGACGGCGGCACATTCAAAGCGGTACAGACCGGCGGTCCGTCCGGCGGCTGTCTGCCCGAATCACTGCTTGATACACCGATAGACTATGACTCGCTCGATGAGGCCGGCTCAATCATGGGTTCCGGCGGCATGGTGGTCATGGACGAGAAGACCTGCATGGTGGATGTGGCCCGATACTTTCTTGATTTCACCGAAATTGAGTCATGCGGCCAGTGTGTGCCCTGCCGGCTCGGGACCAAGCAGTTGCTCGATATTCTCAAGGATATCTGTGCCGGCAAAGGCAAAAAGGGAGACATCGACCTGCTGATCGAATTAAGCCATTCGGTGCACGGGGGCTCAGTCTGCGGGCTTGGCCAGACGGCGGCCAATCCGGTACTCACCACAATACGTTATTTCAGGGATGAATTCGAAGCCCACATCAAAGACAAATGCTGTCCTGCTAAGGTCTGCAAGCCACTGATTTCATTTCGCATCATTGAGGACAAATGCGTCGGCTGCACCCTCTGCGCCAAATCCTGTCCGGTCAACGCAATCAGCGGTGAAAAAAAAGAGGTGCATGTCATTGACCAGGGCCTCTGTGTACAATGCGGCGTCTGTATGGAAAAATGCCCGAACAAGTTCAGCGCCGTCGAATGCGTATCCCCGAAAATACCTGTTACACCAAAAGAAACAACGGAGGTGGTTGCATGAGCAAAGTCACCCTAACCATAGACGGGCTGCAGATTTCAGCCGAAGAAGGAATGACCGTATTGGAGGCTGCCCAGGCCAACGGTCTGTACATACCCAATCTCTGCAATCACCCCGACCTCAAACCGGCCGGTCTGTGCCGGGTCTGCGTTGTGAAGATGGACGACTGGAAGATCGCCATCTCCTGCAAGCAGACGGTCAAGGACGGCATGGTGATCAGCACCGAAGATCCCGAAGTGCAGCAGATCCGCAAGAACACCGTGGAGTTGCTGGTGGCCAGTCATCCGATGACCTGCCTGACCTGCGAGGCCGACGGCGATTGCGAGCTGCAGCGGGTGGCCCATTATGTCGGCATCACCCAGGAGAACCTCAACCGCTACCGGCGTTCGGTCCGCTCCATACCGATAGACAGGTCCAACCCGTTTTTCGATTTTGATCACAACAAGTGCATCCTCTGCGGAATTTGTGTACGGACCTGTGACGAACTGCAGAACATCAACGCCATCGATTATGCCCAGCGCGGAGTCAGCAGTGTGATCTCGACCCTCGGCAACAAGCCCATTGCCGAGTCCCGGTGTGAGTCCTGCGGTGAGTGCGTGGTCAGGTGCCCGGTTGCCGCGCTCGCCCCCAAGGGTGCGCAGGAACCGATGCGTGAAGTCAAGTCAATCTGCTCCTATTGCGGCGTCGGCTGCGGCGTCATGCTCGGTGTCCGGGGTCAGAAGGTGGTCAGCGTTCAGGGAGACAGAGACAATCCGGTCAACAAGGGCTCGCTCTGCGTTAAAGGACGGTTCGGCTACAGGTTCATTAACCACCCCGAACGCCTCAAAACGCCGCTTATCAAGAAAAACGGTACTCTCGAAGAGGCCCCCTGGGACGAGGCCCTGGATCTGATCGCCGAAAAGTTCTCCAACAGCAAGGGAGATAAATTCGCTGCTTTGGCATCCGCCCGTATCACCAATGAAGACAACTATCTGATCCAGAAATTTACTCGGGCGGTGATGGGCACCAACAACATTGACCATTGCGCCCGGCTCTGACACTCCCCGACTGTGGCCGGTCTGGCCACCAGCCTGGGTAGCGGTGCAATGACCAACTCGATAGCTGAAATCAGCGGTGCCTCAACCATCTTCGCCATCGGCACCAACACCACCCAAGCCCATCCTGTTCTGGCCCTGCAGGCCAAGAAGGCGGCCCGGGAAGGCGCCAACCTAATCGTCGCCAACCCCAAGGAAATCGATCTCTGCCGCCATGCCACCATCCACCTGCAGCATCGTCCCGGAACCGATGTCGCCCTGGTGATGGGCATGATCAAGGTGATCGTGGACGCGGGTCTGGCTGACATGGAGTTCATCAACAGCCGTTGCGAAAACTTTGATGCCTTCGTCGACTCCCTGGCAGAATTCGATCTGGCCAGCGTCGAAAAGATCACCGGCGTGCCCGGCGAGCTGATCAGCAAGGCAGCGAAAATCTACGCCTCCGAAGGACCTTCTTCGATCCTCTATTGCATGGGCATCACCCAGCATTGCCACGGTACCGACAACGTCTGGTCCCTAAGCAACCTGGCACTGGTCACCGGCAACCTGGGCAAAGCTTCCGCCGGGGTCAATCCGCTGCGCGGACAGAACAACGTTCAGGGTTCCTGCGACATGGGCGCCCTGCCCGATGTCTATCCCGGTTATCAGAAAGTGGCTAATGCCGAGATCAAAAAGAAGTTCGAAGCCGCCTGGGACGCCAGCCTCTCTGATCAAGAGGGCTTGACCCATTCCGAGATATTTGACGACATCCACGATGGAAAAATCACTGCTCTTTATCTCATCGGTGAAAATCCTTACCTCAGCGAAGCCAACGCAAACCATGCCATCGAGTCGATGAACCGTCTCGATTTCCTGGTCGTGCAGGACATTTTCCTGACCGAAACCGCCGAACTGGCTGACGTAGTCCTCCCGGCTGCGTCATTCGCCGAGAAGAACGGGACCTTTTCCAATACCGAACGCCGCATCCAGCGGGTTCGCAAAGCCGTCGATGCCCCGGGCGAAGCAAAACCCGACTGGCAGATTGTTGCTGCAATAGCCAGCAAGATGGGGGCCACGGGGTTCGCTTTCGAGAACGAAGCACAGATCATGGAAGAGATCGCCTCCGTTACCCCGAGTTACGGCGGCATCACTTACGAACGTTTGGAAGGCGGAGGTCTCCAGTGGCCCTGCCCGACCCAGGACCACCTGGGTACGTCGACTCTGCACGTGGAGAAATTCGGTACCCCGAGCGGCAAGGCCCAGTTCATGCCGCTGTCGTTCCGGGATTCTGCCGAACTGCCCGACGACGAGTACCCGTTCCTGTTGACCACGGATCGCAGCCTGTTCCACTACCACACCGGCAGTATGACCCGCCGGGTTGAAGGCCTTGAACAACTCGACAGCGAGGAGTTCCTGAAAATCAACCCCAAGGATGCCGCCAGCCTTGGCCTCGAAGACAACGAGGTGGTGCAGATTGCCTCCCGTCGCGGTCAAACCCAGGCAAAAACCAAGGTCACCAAGATCTGCCCGCCTGGACTGGTGTCGATGACTTTCCACTTCGCGGAAAGTCCAACCAACGTGTTGACCAGCCCGGCGCTGGACCCGGTGGCCAAAATACCGGAAACCAAAGTCTGCGCGGTGAAGCTTGAAAAAGTTTAATCCTTAGCTGCGCACACCAGACGAAAAGGGCCGAATCTTCCCGATTCGGCCCTTTTTTTGCTCTGCAAACAGAATAACATTTACCGCGATTGCCGTTGCCTGGACTGGTATAGAACTCCGTGCGCTACGCTTCGGCCTTATCTTTCGGCCAATGAGGCTGGCTGGATGACGGGCTTCGCCCTGTGACAGCCAGTTGCTGCGCAACCCTGCGGGCCTTTTTCATTGGCCTCCAGGGCCTGACACTGATGCGCACTGCGCCTATACCAGTCCCCTAGAGAAAACCAACTTGGATTAAGGAAGTAGTGGTAAGGCGGTGGGGGGTCTCAGGCTGGGGCCCAGCGGCCCTATCGCAGCCGCTGTGGAAAATGGTTGGGTTGTCGGCCGTCGGGCGGTTGGCCAGGGAAAAAGTTTTAAAAGGAGGAGCGGGCCGCCCCCGAGAAGCCGGATCCCGCCCACCCCCCGAGAATAAAGATTATAAAGGGGTAT
>JARFQM010000356.1 GCA_029287755.1 Desulfofustis sp.
GTGCTACATCTGCCCAGCTCGACTCGTGAACCTCAGGCTCGATTTGTGATGATGGAGACAGTTCTGTTTACATCCTTCCGGGACGGACCCAGATCCAGCTCAAAAGAACCAGGGCGCCGAACAATGAATAGACTATGGCGAAAACCCACAGGGGAGCCTCGTAGTAGATCAGCCTGCCGATCCACTCCTGGACGAAGGTCCCCTGATAAGCCTGTTCTCCGGCCGCCCGCCTGAGGTTGCTCTCCCAGATGGTCAGCGGGCAATACTGATTGAGCCAGGCCTGGGCCACGACCAGGCCGATGGCCAGGAGATGGCAGATCCGGAAGGTGAGGTTACGCACCCAGCGCCAGTCAAGGAAGCAGCCGATAATGACCAGGGCCTGCCCGCCCCCGACTAAGACAACACAGGCGAGATGGATGACCAGGATGGCGTCCGCGGCCAGCGAGTAGAACGATTCCATGAATTGACTCCAGGAACCTAGCCGATCTTGCCGACGCTCAGGATATAGAAGGGCTCCACCTCCTCACCGACAAAGCGGCGGACTTCCGCGTCGGAAAAAGCCCCGATCGGCACCACGCCAATTCCCAGACTCGGGGCCTGCAGACAGAGGTTCTGGGCGGCATGTCCCACCTCCAGAACGACGTAGAGCCTCGCCCTGCGCCCGTACTTGACGGCCATCCGCCCAACCACGCCGCCAATGATGAGGTTCGCCGCGGCCTCGGTGATGAAACGCTGCCCCAGCGCCGCCTCGGCCAGGTCCGCGGAGCGTTCGCCTGCCTGCAGTAGTTCGATGGCATGGTCCTCTTTACCAGGACCGGGGAGATAGTGATAGAGGCCGGGTTCCGTTCCCTCGACACGCGTCACCATCACGTACAGTTCAAGCGGATAGAGCGCCCCCGCCGACGGGGCGGTGCGGTAGCTGGTCTGCATATTCCTGCGGCCCACCTGCCAGCTCTGTACCCTGCTTATTCCCTGGCAGGCCCAGAGCAGTTGGGCCAGTTCCTCCCGGGAGAGCGCTCGAGGCAGATATCGCCGTACCGAGCGGCGGTTGAGCAGGGCCTTTTCGATGGAATAGGCGCTGTCGAATCGAGGCGGCGGGAGAGTAATGGTGGTGTGTTCTTCTGACATGGATCCTGCATTACATTCCAAAAAGTTAATGATTGAGCCTTTTGAAAACTAAGATTTTCGTTCAAAATCAAACCATGCGAGAAATTTTACCACAGGCATATGATTGATATTCCGAGGATAAAATTTTGAGCATAACGCAGAGTTTGGCTGAAAAGATCGTTTTGCAAATGGCGCGCTTGCTCATACGTCGAGCAGCTCCCTGACGATAGCGCCCAGGGTGGGTTCGCCGTGGTCGCGATAGTTGTAGCGGACCCGCAATATTTCCTTGTCGATGGTCACCAGGCGGGCCAGATCAACGGGGGTCGCCGAGACGACCAGGTCACAGTCACAGCCGTTGATGGTCGCTTCCAGATCTCTGACCTGCTGCTCGCCGTAGCCCATGGCCGGCAGCACCCGGCCGATGTCCGGGTACGTCGCAAAGGTTGATTTCAGAGTTCCCACCAGAAATTGACGCGGATCCACCAGCTCCGCCGCACCGCCGCGCCTGGCGGCGATGACCCCGGCCCCGAATTTCATGCCGCCGTGGGTAACGGTGGGGCGGTCCTCGACGACCAGGACCCGTTTGTTCGTGAGGCGCTCGCCGTCTTCCACCGTTACCTCGGAGTCGGCCAGCACGATGCGGGCCCCGGGGTTGTGCTGGCCGATAGTTTTTTTCAGGGTAGCCACGTCCTCCGGGGCGGCGCTGTCCACCTTGTTGATCAGGGCGACATCGGCCATCAGCAGGTTGGTTTCACCGGGGTGGAAGGAGGTTTCGTGCCCGACCCGGTGGGGATCGAGCACCACCACATGGACATCGGGTTTGAAAAACGGCGTATCGTTGTTGCCGCCGTCCCAAATTATTATGTCCGCCTCCTTCTCGGCCTCTCTGAGGACTTTTCCATAGTCGACGCCGGCGTAGATGACTCCGCCCATGTCGACGATTGGTTCATATTCCTCGCGCTCTTCGATGGTGCACGAGTGTCGTTCGATATCTTCGTAGGAGGCAAAGCGCTGCACGATCTGCCTGGTCAGGTCGCCGTAAGGCATGGGATGGCGAACGGTGACCACCCGTTTGCCCGCCTGCTTGAGCACTCTGACCAGCTGCCTGCTGGCCTGCGATTTGCCGCACCCCGTGCGGACCGCACAGACGGAGACCACCTTCTTCGCAGACTCGAGCATGGTGTAGGGGGCGCCGATGATAATAAAATCAGCCCCGGCCGCGGTCACCTGCGAGGCCTTGTGCATGACCTCCAGGTGGGACACGTCGCTGTAGGAGAAGGCCACCAGGTCTACCCGTAGGTCTCTGATGTTATCCATAAGCGTGTCATCGCTTTTGATGGGGATCCCGTCCGGATAGAGGGCGCCGGCCAGCTGCGGGGGATACAGGCGGTCATCGATATCAGGGATCTGGGTAGCGGTGAAGCAGACGACCCGGTAGCGCTCGTTATCCCTGAAATAGACATTGAAGTTGTGGAAATCGCGGCCCGCGGCGCCCATGATGATGACGTTTTCTACCATTATGCGTTGTTCAACCCAGGTGGAGGTTTCGTTGTCTGTGCATCGCCGTTGCCAGGTGAAGGCGGCCCCGGAGCTGATAATCTCCTGAGCACTGTTCGTGGCCTTAGCCTGCGTTGGTAAAGGCTGATTCGATTCTCTCCAGGGCCCAGTCTATTTCTTCCTTGGTAATGACCAGGGGCGGAGCAAAACGGATGATGTGGTCATGGGTTTCCTTGCACAGTATGCCTGCCTCCATCAACGCTTCACAATAGGTGCGGGCGGGGCCGGCTTCGGGCAGAAGTTCCACTCCGATGAGCAGCCCCCTGCCGCGCACCTCACTGATCAGAGGGAAGTCGAGTTTCTTCAGGCCGCGCAGAAAGTATCTGCCCATCAGCGCCGCGTTGTCAATCATCTGCTCTTCGAGCAGGACCTTCAGGGCGGTGCGGGCCACCGCGCAGGCCAGGGGATTGCCGCCGAAGGTGCTGCCGTGTTCGCCGGGCTGCAGCACACTCATCACTTCGGTGTTCGACAACACCGCTGAGATAGGGTAGCAGCCGCCGGCCAGGGCTTTGCCGACGAGCGTCAGGTCGGCCTCGATCTTTTCATGCTCTTCTGCCAGCATCTTGCCCGTTCGCCCCAGACCCGTCTGGATCTCATCCAGGATCAGGGCAACGTTATACTTGGTGCAGATCGATCTGACCTCTTTCAGGTAGCCCGGGGGAGGAATTATCACGCCGGCCTCCCCCTGGATGGGCTCCACCAGAAAGCCGACGGTGTTTTCCGTGATGGCCGCTTCCAGGGCCCCCGCATCGCCGAACGGTACGATCTTGAAACCCGGCGTGAAGGGGCCGAAACCGGCCCGCGAACTGCCGTCCGTGCTGAACCCCACGATGGTGATAGTGCGGCCGTGAAAGTTGTTGCGGCAGACGATGATCTCCGCCCGATCTTCGGCAACTCCCTTGATCTGGTACCCCCATTTGCGCACCACCTTGATGGCCGTCTCCACGGCCTCGGCCCCGCTGTTCATGGGCAGCACCTTGTGAGAGTTGGTCAGCGTGCACAGTTCCTCGTACAGCGGCCCCAGCTGATCATTGCGGAAGGCCCTGGAGGTAAGGGTCAGCAATTGCGACTGGTCGTTCAGCGCCTGGATGATTTTCGGGTGGCAGTGTCCCTGGTTCACCGCCGAATAGGACGACAGACAGTCCATATATTTGTTGCCGTTCACATCCCAGACCCAGACCCTCTCGCCGCGGTGCAGAACCACATTGAGAGGCTTGTAGTTGTGGGCTCCAAATGTCTCCTCAAGCTCTATATAGCGCTGGTGTTTCATCGTCACTCCTGTGCTGGACTGTCTTCTGTTTGCCTGATGGCCGGCTCAGCTCGTCATTGCCCTTACCCCGCGGCCACCAGGGAGACGGGCCGCTGCGTTGCGGGAATTTTGAGAACCCCCTCTTCCTCCGGTCGACCTCTGCTATAGCCGATTTTCAAACAAGGTGAGGGTAACGCACCAGACCAGGAGAGGGCGGTGAGAAGAGAACAACCAAAAACGCAGGCTGGTCAACTCGATCCCCGGCAAAACTTTGGTTCGCCACTACCGATAACTTATTCATTTCTGACGGATTATCAATTTCTTATCGGAAGATGCAGGACATCTGCGAGGATACGAATCAACTATGATAATATGCGCTGCCGGGGCAAAGAAATTTCGGAAATTTTTTCAAAAGATGAAATAATAGAGAGAGAAAGATCAGCAGTGTCCTTCCATTAGCATGGGGGCGCATATGAAAAACATTCTTGTCATCGGGGCCGCGGGGCAGATTGGTTCGGAACTTACCATGGCGCTGCGCGAGCGCTACGGCTCCAGGCACGTGGTTGCCGCCGGCAGAAAGACGAAGCCCGCTGAAAAACTGTTGCACTCCGGGCCCTTTGAATGGCTCGACTGCCTTGACGCGACACCACTGGCGCGGGTGGTGAAGAAGCACAGGATCGACACCATCTATCATCTGGCGGCCATCCTCTCCGCGGTTGCCGAGGCCGATCCTGGACTGGCCTGGAGGGTCAACATCAGCGGTCTCTATAACGTCCTCGAAGTAGCCCGCGAGCACCGGTGCGCCCTCTTCGTGCCCAGCTCGATTGGCGCTTTCGGCGCTTCCACACCGCTGGACAACACCCCCCAAGTTACCATCCAGAGGCCTTCGACCATGTACGGGGTCACCAAGGTCGCCGGCGAACTGCTGTGTGATTACTACCACACGCGCTTCGCTCTCGATACCCGCGGAGTGCGCTTTCCCGGCATTATCTCCCACGCGACTCTTCCCGGCGGAGGCACCACCGATTACGCGGTCGAGATCTATTACGAGGCCATCAGGCATAAGCGCTACACCTGCAATCTGCCAGCCGGCACCTTTCTGGATATGATGTACATGCCCGACGCCATCAAGGCCGCCGTCACTCTCATGGAAGCCGACCCGGCCCGCCTGGTGCACCGCAATGCCTTCAACGTCACCGCCATGAACTTCGACCCGGAACTCCTCGCCGCCTCCATCCGCGCCCACATTCCCGAGTTCACCATGGACTACGACGTGGATCCGGTGAAGGCCAAAATCGCCGCCTCCTGGCCCAACAGCATGGATGATTCCGCCGCCCGGGAACAATGGGACTGGGAGCCTGACTATGACCTGGAGGCGATGACCGGCGCTATGCTTGCGGCGCTCTCAAAGAAACTGAACCCCAGGAGCAAGAGATGTCCCTAGACAGATTGAATGCGGTCCTCAAAGGTGCGGTCGATGAGCTCAAGGCCAGGGGGACCGCCAAGGCCCAGGAGATGGTGGTCACCGGGATCAAACCGGCCAGCGCAGAAAACGGCCCGCGCTACTTTATTGAGGGGTATGGCGACAGGGAATTCATCAGGATGAATTCCAATTCCTACCTGGGCATTTCCATGGCGCCGGAAGTAATCGCAGCCGAAGAGGCAGCGGCAAGGGAATTCGGAACGGGACCGGGTGCGGTCCGCTTCATCAGCGGTACCTATGCGGCGCATACCGATCTGGAGGCCCAACTGGCCCGTTTCCACTCCAAAGGGGCGGGGCTGCTTTTCTCCTCGGCCTACGTAACCAGCCTCGGGGTGCTCATGCCGCTGGCCACCGGAGACACCGTCTACATCAGCGATGAGCTGAACCACAACTGCATCATCCAGGCCATGCGC
>JARFQM010000434.1 GCA_029287755.1 Desulfofustis sp.
TCAATGATCAATTCATGAAAGATCTTGCGGCTGATTTAACGGAAGATACTTCGGCCCTTTTCATCCTTTTGCGCAAGGTAACACCCGACAAGGTGCTTGCCCGGCTGGAAGAATTGCAAATAAAAGGCAAGATTCTCAAAACCTCGCTGACCGTTGAAGAAGAAGACGAACTTCGAAAAATAATTGAAGGGTAGCTCCATGGCGCCGGCCCTGATCTTCGCCCACCTTGCAGCAGGAGGGGCAATTCTGCTCCTGGGAAAGCGGTTGTTCTGGCTTTTTATTATGGTCGCCGGCTTTTTCCTCGGCATGGAAGTTGTCGGCGACCTGCTCATTGGCTATCCCGAATGGCTGGTCTGGATTTGCGCACTGTTCGCCGGGCTGGCCGGCGCTTTGCTGGCAGTACTTTTTCAGCGGCTGGCTTTTGTGATCGCAGGATTATACAGCGGCGGATACCTGGCGATTGTCCTGGTGCAGTCGCTGGGCTGGCCAATTTCGGATACCGTGGTGTTCATCGCTGGCGGGATTATTGGGGCGATATTTACTGTGCTGGCCATGGACTGGGCTATCATCGTCTTATCGTCTCTGGCGGGTTCATCTATTATTGTCGCTGCCCTGGGTTTGCAGCCCATTACGGGGCTGCTGACAGGCGGGGGGCTGACAGCTTTGGGAATCATCGCCCAGGGATCCCAGTTGCGTCGCTTACCGGGTAAGCCGAATTCTAAAACCGGATAAGATTTTATATCAGTGTATGTTGGTACGAGTATATAGATGGTACGGCACAGTATCGAAAATTTACCAGAGGTAGAAATATGATTTCGAAAAAAACAGTCTCTAGAGCCTTCAAGGCTATTGCTGTTGTTGTTCTCTGCTGGCTGTTGGCAGGCTGCCAGCCTGCCGGCCAGGGCAGCAGGACCTTCACCGCCAATCAGGCTCAAACCGCGATGCGTTCGTTCAATGGGACAATTCTGTATGTGGCGGAAGTTCAAATCCAGCGTGACGAGACCGGGGCGGGAGCAGTTATCGGCGGGACCCTGGGGGGCGTGGTTGGCTCCACCATAGGCTCGGGCCGCGGCACGACCCTGGCCACCGCCGGCGCCGCTGCTGCGGGCGCCGCAGCAGGATCTGCCGCCGAGAGAGCCAGAGCGACCCGTCCCGCCTGGGAGCTTGAAGTCGAGCTGGAGGATGGCAGCGTGATCGTTGTGGTCCAGGAAAGAGATGATGTATTTGAAGTCGGTGACCACGTCAGAGTTATCGAGGGGCGTGACGGTTCCTTTCGGGTAAGGCAATAGGAATCCTGCGCGGGACAGCCGGACAATTTGTATTGCTCAATATACCTGGATATTGTCAATTCGATGCAGTAATATCACCTTCAGATATGAGGCATTGACCAAGAGAAGATTCCGATGAAATCGAAAACAACTCTGATGTTGTCAGTCCATCTCTGTGTCCTGTTTCTATTAACCGCAACTGCCCTGGGTGACGACAGCCTCCCGTCCGTTCTCGAGTTCCGTTTTCCTCACCTCGAGTCCATCAGGATCTATTCCGGACCGGTCAAGTTCACCCATGGCGCACATTTTTCCACCTACAGGATTTCATGCGTCCGCTGCCACCACAGCCTCGAACCCGGCGCAACCAACGTCGAGGCCCGCTGCAGATCATGTCATGACAAAGAGGGGTTTCCACGATTTGAAGCAGCCGAGAAAATGACCGAGACGGAGCGGCAAAAGCATTATCTCGTCGCTTTGCACGACCAGTGCATCGGCTGCCACATCGAAATCAGGCACAATCTGAACCAGAGCGATGTGCCCATCAGTTGTACGCGGTGCCACCTTCGCTGATAGATCCAGCAGCCTAACCCAGCGTTGCGGCATAAGGTAGGGAGAAAGCAGCATGCAGAAAAAATTTTCACGTCGATCTTTTTTGAAAAGCAGTTTCATCGGAGGTGCGGCGGCTGCCTCCACTCTGCTGTTAAACGATACTGCCCATGCATCCCGCAGCACGGCGCTGTGCACCGTTTTCGACCTGCGCAAATGCATCGGCTGCGAGGCCTGCGTAAAGGCGTGCCGGGACATCAACAAGCACAAATTCCCGGTGCTGGAAGGGCCCATCCCGTCCAGATTCCCGCATGGCCGGGTGCAGATTGCCGACTGGACAGCGCCGGAAAAACAGGTAATCCGCGACCGCTTGACGCCGTTCAACTGGCTGACGATCCAGACCGCGGCTGGTCGCTACAACGGCGAAGATTTCGAGATACATATACCCCGGCGCTGCATGCACTGCCATAATGCGCCGTGCGTCAACCTGTGCCCGTTCGGCGCTGCTTTCGAACAGCGCAACGGCACCGTGCTCTTTCATCCGAAAATCTGCATGGGTGGCGGCAAATGCAAGGACGTATGTCCCTGGAAGGTGCCTGAACGCCAATCCGGCGTCGGCTCCTACCTCAACCTGCTGCCCAACTTCGCCGGCAACGGCGTAATGTTCAAGTGCGACCGCTGTTACGACCGGGTCGGGCTCGGTGTGTTGCCCGCCTGCGTCGAGGCTTGCCCACTGGAGGTACAGAGAATCGGTCCCCGGCGCGAAATGGTGCAGCGGGCGCACCGCCTGGCCGATGAGACAGGGGGGTATATCTACGGCGAAACCGAAAATGGCGGCACCAACACCATCTATGTTTCGCCGCTTCCTTTCGAGGTGCTCAACAGCGCGGTTGCAGCCGGGCCTGGCAGGCCGCACCTGAAACGTGTCCCCGATTCAATGGCAGCCGCCAGCAAACTGTTCTCAGCCCTTGTGGCCGGTCCCCTGGTCGGCGGCCTGGCGGCGGCGCTCTGGCTCAAAGGCGGCGGGGAACCGGTGGGCAAGGAGGAGTGACAATGACCGACGATCGGTTTCAAATCGCCATGAAACGGCTCTACATCGCTGCCTTGGCGGTCGCCGTTTTTAGTGGGTTCGGCAATATGCCAATTTACGGCCGGTACTTCATCGCCGATTTGCCAGGCCTCGGCTGGGCGGACGATTTTTTCCTGAATCTTCATATTCATTACCTATCGGGAGCGGTTCTTCTGATGATAGCGACCTTTTTCGCCATTATCTACCGCCGGCGCCTCTCCGGAGCCGCCCGACTGTCAAAAGCCGGCTTCACCCTGACGGTGCTTGTCGGCCTGGTACTGGTGTCGGGATTATTGTCCGCCGTCAAAAACCTGCCCGCGGTAAACCTCTCCATGGTTAGTTTAATGGTCATTGTCTTCATCCATCTCGGTGCGGCCATGGCCTTGATACTGGTAACACTGTGGTCCTGGATCCTGAAAAAGCGCTGGTTGTCGGAAACCCGCGAACAGTCATCCAGTCTATCACGAAGCTGAACACAGGCTGAGCATCTTGCAGCGAAAAATTCGCGCGCGGGAGACTGTGGCCGTTTCTCATTCAATTGCTCGAAAGGGACTATGATGGAGCTCACACGCAGAAAATTTATCTGCCTCACCGGCTCGCTGGTTGCCGGCCACGCATTCGGCGGCCTGGGAGGATTCGATCTGCTCCCTGTTGAAGCGCACGCAGAGCAGATGCAGTTTGCCAAAGGCCGGGAATCGAAAACAATCTGCCCCTATTGCTCCGTCGGCTGCGGGGCAATCGTCCACTCCTATGAATCGGGAGACCGGCGGACAAGCCATGTCGAGGGAGACCCGGATAACGTGATCAATCGCGGGGCGCTCTGTTCGAAGGGCTCGTCGCTCTATCAGCTGGTGGAAAATGAAAAGAGGCTGACCAGGCCGAAATACCGGGCTCCCTTTTCGGACAAGTGGCAGACCGTATCATGGGACTGGGCCCTTGACAAGATAGCCAGGAGGGTGCAGGAAAGCCGCGATGCGTCCTTCACCTACCTCAACGAACGGGGCCGCACGGTCAATCGGGCGGAGAACATCGCCTCCATGGGCAGCGCCACCATGAACAACGAGGAGTGCTGGTTGTACCAGGCGTTGCTGCGCTCCCTGGGGCTCGTCTATATCGAACACCAGGCGCGCTTGTGACACAGTTCCACGGTAGCGGCTCTGGCAGAGTCGTTCGGTCGCGGCGCGATGTCGAACCACTGGATCGATATAAAAAACAGCGATTGCATTCTGGTAATGGGAGCGAACCCCGCTGAAAACCACCCCAATTCGATAAGGTACGTGCTGCAGGCGAAGGATAACGGCGCCACACTCATCTGCGTGGATCCGCGCTTCACCCGCACTGCGGTGATAGCCGACATCTACACTCGGCTGCGATCCGGGACCGACATCGCCTTTCTCGGAGGCATGATCAACTACATCATGGAGCGCACGCTCTACCAGGAGCCCTACCTTCTCGACTATACCAACGCAGCCTACATCGTTAACGATCAGTTTCATTTTACTGATGGCCTGTTCTCCGGCTTCGACGCTGAAACTGAGCGTTACGACACCGGCACGTGGGCTTTTGAAACCGATGGGGAGGGCAGGCCGAAGACCGACTCCACGCTCACTCATCCCCGGTGTGTCTATCAACTGCTCAAACAACACTTCTCCCGTTATGATTTAGACACGGTGGCAAAGATCACCGGAACCGCCGGAGACGATCTGCTGGCGGTATATACCGCGTTCTCCGCCACCGGCGCGCCTGATCGGGCGGGAACAGTGCTCTACGCCATGGGCTGGACCCAGCATACCACCGGGGTGCAGAATATCCGGGCCATGAGCATCGTCCAGCTGCTCCTCGGCAATATGGGCCTGGCCGGCGGCGGCATCAACGCCCTGCGCGGTCACAACAACGTCCAGGGATCGACCGACCATGCCCTTCTCTTCGGAACCTGGCCGGGGTATCTCGCCGTGCCGAGAGAGTCGAGCGCCAGCCTCGCCATATACAACCAAAACAATACCCCGCCCGGCAGCATCGGCAGATCGACGAACTGGTGGAGCAACTTTGCCAACTATTCGGTGAGTTTTCTCAAGTCGATGTTCGGAGACGCTGCCACGCAAGAAAATGATTTCGGGTACCAGTGGCTCCCGAAATGCGACGATAACCGCAGCTACTCATGGTGGAAGATGTTTTACGCCATGTGGCACGGGGACATTCAGGGGATGTTCGCATGGGGGATGAACCCGGCGGCGAGCTGCGGCAATGTCAGCATCATACGCCAGTGCCTGACGCGCCTGGACTGGATGGTTCATGTCAATCCTTTTGACACGGAAACAAGCGCTTTCTGGCATGGTCCGGGTATGAATCCCCAGGACATAAAAACGGAGGTATTCAGCCTGCCCTCCTGCACCTCGCTCGAGAAAGAAGGCAGCGTCACCAACAGCGGACGGTGGATGCAGTGGCGCTACGAAGGGCCGCCGCCGCTGGGAGAGAGCAGGTCCGACGGCGACATCATACTGGCCCTGGGAGAGAAATTGAAAGCCCTCTACGCTCAAGGGGGATCATTCCCGGAGCCCATAGTGCACCTCAAATGGGATTACTCTACGGCGGGGAGCTATGATGCCCATAAAGTTGCTAAGGCAATTAACGGCTACTTCCTCGAAGATACCTCTATTGACGGGTCGCTGTTCAGGAAAGGAACGCTGGTCCCCAGTTTTCTGCATCTCCGGGCCGATGGCAGCACCTCCAGCGGCAATTGGCTCTACTGCAACAGCTACACAGAGGCCGGCAACCAGGCTGCCCGGCAGGGGCAGAACGATGATCCAAACGGCATAGGAGGCTACCCGGAATTCGCCTGGGCGTGGCCCATGAACCGGCGGATTATCTACAACCGGGCCGCGGTCGATTCCCTCGGGCGGCCGTGGGATGAGCGCCACTGGGTGGTGCGCTTCAACGGTGAAGTCAGCGACGGCCGGTTTACCGGAGGCACCTGGGTCGGCGATGTCATCGACGGTTCGGGTATGCCGCTCATGCACCCTGACGGTTCCGCAAATGAACAGGGGCGATATCCGTTTATCATGCTGCCCAGCGGCGTGGGCCAGATCTTCTCACCGCGGCTCCATGACGGTCCCTTTCCAGAGCATTATGAACCCCTGGAAAGCCCTATCCTCGTCAACCCGCTGAGTGCGCAGGTCAGGCCGCCGCTGCTGAGATATGCGCCGAAAGTCGATCTGCCCAGAAAAGCCGACCCGGAGTACCCGATAGTCTGCACGACCTACAGGCTCACCGAGCACTGGCACACCGTTACCAGGATGCTTCCCTGGAACCTGGAACTGCAGCCGCGGGTGTTTGTCGAATTGAGCCATGAATTGGCCCGGGAGAGGAAGATCAGTGCCGGAGAAAGGGTAAAGGTACGCAGTTCTCGAGGAGAACTCGAGTGCACGGCGGTCGTGACGCACCGCCTGAAACCCCTGAATATTTTGGGGCAGACGGTGCATCAGGTCGGCATCCCCTTCCATTTCGGCTGGCGCTGGCCGGACAGCGGCAGCGAAGAAAGCGTCAACGTGCTGGTCACGACCGTGACCGATCCGGTTGCCGAGATTCCTGAATTCAAGGCGTTCATGGTGAACCTGTCCAAACTGAGCTGAGGGTAGAGCAATGAGCTACGGTATGTTTATCGACACGACACGCTGCATCGCCTGCAAGGCGTGTCAGGTCGCGTGCAAACAGTGGAATCGGCTGCCTGCCGAAAAAACTGATAATGTCGGTACGTTACAGAATCCGCAAGACCTATCCTTTTCTACCTACAGGCTCGTGCGCATGCAGGAGCAGATCATTGACGGGCAGGTGCGCTGGCTCTTCGTCCCGGATCAGTGCCGTCACTGTCGGGTGGCCCCCTGTCTGCTCAGGGCCAAAAACGGGTCTGCCATCTACCAGGACAAGGATACCGGCGCCGTGCTTTACACTTCGAAAACCAGCGGCCTGGAGGGGCAAGAAATCAAAGAAGCCTGCCCCTACAATGTCCCACGAAGCAACACAGACGGCGTACTGGCCAAATGCACCCTGTGCAATGACAGACTCAGACAGCAGCAGGAGCCCGCCTGCGTGCAGGCATGCGCGACCGGGTGTCTTAATTTCGGGGAGCTGGACGACATGCTCGAAATGGCGCACGAACGGCTCGATCGCGTCAAGACTTCATTTCCCGAAGCCCGGCTCCTGGATCCGGAAAACGTTCGGGTAATCTTCCTTACCGCCTTTTCACCCGACTACTATCATGACTATGCGGTCTCTTTCGATCCGAGCCTGTGGAGGTCTCGCTGAGTCCTGGACTCCATCCCCATTGCGGGTTTAGAAGGGTGCGGGTATCGGATCACCTTTGAATGGACACAACCTCAAACCTGGAGCACACTGTGTATGGAACCTTCATTAACCTCAGGAGTGGAACAAGTCAAGGAGGCAGTGGGTTCGCTTAGACTTAGACGCCCCCATTACCGCCCTATGCTGGACTATTACGAGAAGGTTATGGTTGCCCAGGAAACGGTGAAGGCAGCCATGTCGCGAATCTCGCTCCCAGACCCTTTTCTCCTGGTTGACGAAGTGGCTGAGGTCACTGGTGCGCCCACCGAAAATACGCTAATCAACTTCGCTGCCGGCCCGGCCCGGGACCTGTTGGCCACCATTTGCCAGGCATGCAGGGCCAACGGATTGCACTCACCGGCTATGGTCGAGAGACTTGAACAAGCGGCTGCGGACGGGGGCTCCACGTTCGATCTCTTTCTGCGAGATTTTCTGCTCCGGGACAGGGACGCAATCGACCGCTATACAGCAGTGCAC